>NZ_JBHFLM010000056.1:0-19397 GCF_041928655.1 Pelatocladus sp. BLCC-F211
GGATTTATACTACCAGGGTTCTGGATCAGGAGTTGTCCACTTGACCTACTTCGTTTTTTATCTGTGCGCTTTACCGCTAAAAACATAATATCATCAAAGTCGTCCTTCTAGGACGAGGCTTTAGACCCAGGTTTTTGGTAAGAAAACATTAGTTTCTGTACGTGTTTCTGTACATTTATTATAAAAATTTGTGGGTACGAGTAGACAACGACTTTTCACCTCGTGTCCCACAAGTAGAACAATCTTGACTCGTGTAGTGGTATACCCCTACTCCTCAATGAACTGAGCAATAATAGTGCGATGACGGGGACTATTGCGAGTAATCGTAGGAGTTTGAAAACCCGCCTCTACTATTGCTTGCTCAATATCCAAACTGAAGTATTCATCAAAGTATGGCTCGGTACTTTTGAGCAGCGTCAAAATATAGGGAGGCATTTTTTGATAAGCTTCGGCTTGAGGATTCATATCCATGATTGTCAAATGTCCACCAGGACGCAGCAAACGTCTTGCTTCAGCAAAAATTTGCCGAGTTGGTGACTGGGGTAATTCGTGACACATCAAGAAAATGGAGACTAAATCAAAACAAGAGTCTGGGAAGCTAGTTGATTCAGCAGCTGCGTGAACCCAATTGATTTGGCGTTGCTGCTGTTGCGATCGATAGTTGGCAACTGCTAAGAAGTAAGGAGATAAATCTACACCAGTGATTTGAGCCTGGGGGTACATGTCTTGTAAGGCAAAAGTACTCATACCCACACTGCACCCCAAATCGAGAATATCTTGTGGTGGGGTAAGAATTTGTTGCTTGAGGATATCATGGTAACTCTGACGTAGCTGGGTATCACCTTGTACTCCTGCACCAGCCCAGATAGTCGCGTGAACTGCGTAAGCAGCAACTTCAACTTCTAGAGCTGCATCCCAGCTGAGATTACCTTTGTCATAGGCGTGAAATGAAGTGACGTAGTATTCTGGGTATTTGAGTTGGGGATTTTGGACTTTTGCCAATTCGCTTTCCCAATTGTGCGATCGCAGTATCTGTACTTGTTTTCTCCAAGGCACTCCAATTTTCTCTGCCCGTTTAATCATCATTTGACGGGCTTGGTGCTTGGCAAGGTTGTACAGTGGTTTGATTGCCAGTACTCCATTTACCAAGCGCGAAGCAAATCCTGGAGTATTATTTACAGCCGTGTTCATCAGTAAAGTTGCTCAAATAGTCTGCTTTGTGTTGCAATCACACAAAAAGCCTGTTTATTTGCATCATAAACCCCAAAGCGTTTCAAAATCTCAATTGCCAAGAATTTTCTTATAGGCAAAAAACTTTAATTCTGCGGGAATTTTCGCACTTGATACTCACAGAACTCTACTATTTGAGACTGAAATCCTAATTCTTGATTAAATTTTTCATCAATAGCATCTATTTCAGCTTGAGGTATGGCTTTCCATTGTTCCCTTGTTGCCCATTGTACTATTAAAATAACCTCACCTGTGTCATGAGGATTAATCCAAACTTCTTTTCCAAGGAAGCCAGGATAACCAGCAAGTGCTGCTGTCCAAATTTCGGCGTCTTTTTGGATGTATTGTTCTCGGTGTTCAGGTGGTACTTTCACCCGCAGTAGTTCGATAATCACTCCCTTTAATCCCTGTGTAGGTTTGTCAGAATAGAGCTATAGTCTAGAGTAATTATCCTTGCAGCATTGGTTAATGGCTAGATGCAAAAGTAAGGTTCTTGTTTCTAGTGAGATAAAGATCAATAGGAATCAGGTATGGACAGCAACAACTGGATGCAGCAGTTATTAATGCTTGGTATTGGTACAACATCCTTGGTAGCAGAGAAAATGAAACAAGTGAGCGATCAGTTAGTCAAGGATGGCAAACTTGATCCTGAGCAAGCTAAAGCAGTGATGGATGATATGGTAGACCAGTTAAAATCTGAGCAAGGTAACTGGGAAGTTAACATGCAACGGCAAATGCGAAATATGATGCAAGATTTGGGCGTTGCACGTCAATCAGAAGTGGATGAATTACGGGGTAGAATTGACCGATTGGAGCGTCAGATACGAGATTTAGAAAATAAACTCTGGCGCTAGAGCATGATTGCTAATGGTTAATGATGCAATCAAAAATTAATAATTTAGCAAATTGGCAATCTAAAATCCAAAATCTAAAATCTAAAATCTAAAATCTAAGATTCCCTCTTGGTGTGCTTTCTGATTTAAACTGAGTTTTATTCCTACTGATTATGCTAAATTTTCAAACAGGCTAAGTAGGGAGGGCTGATTTTGAAAGCAATTTTATTCAGCGTGGGTTTCATGCTGGTCTGTGTTGTTGTTTTGGTATTAGCGCAAATTGGCGGTGGTAAACAAGAGTCTGCGATCGCTGTCCAACTCAAAGACGACACACCAGCACCCACTACAATGATTGAGAACAATACTTTGATTGCGAGCGATTTTATGGCTGATGCTAACTCTGAGGCTAATGTCGTTACTACCCCTTCTGGGTTGAAGTACATTGAGTTAGAAGAGGGGACTGGGGCGACTCCTCAACCAGGACAAACAGTTACAGTTCACTACACTGGTACCCTGGAAAACGGTAAAAAGTTTGATAGTTCACGCGATCGCAACCAACCTTTCAAATTTAAAATTGGTCAAGGACAAGTGATCAAAGGTTGGGATGAAGGACTCAGTACTATGAAAGTAGGTGGTCGTCGTCAGTTAATCATCCCCCCTGAGTTAGGTTATGGCGCTCGTGGTGCTGGCGGTGTCATTCCTCCTAACGCCACCTTGATTTTTGATGTGGAGTTGTTAAAAGTTAGTTGATTTTTGGTGGTTGGTTGTTGGTTTTAAATACCGAACAACTAACCACTAACCACTCGTTTGTACGGTACTCTTAAGTTTGCAAACTTGTTATTGGTTTCGATTTCATTCACTAGTATTGATCTTAAATGAGTAGCACCAAATTTCTAAGAGCCTATCAGTAGCTTCAAACTCTTTTCTACTTTGTTCAACTTCTTCAAATTCAGCTTCTGTCTCTGGAGTTATTTCTACACGTACTCCTTCATAAATAAACTTGTTTTCTGCTTCTATATATCTTGTCGGTTTGTAATAACTATTTAAAAGATTAGAGAAACCAAATTCCAAGTTATTAGGGTCTAGTGTACTGAACACCCCATCCATGTATGGTACGTGTGTTTTACCGTCTTGATAAAATTTCATTGCACAAGAATACCAAGTCAATGTTTCATTATTCATGTCTTACTCCTAATAATGAATTAGAGGAAATGCTGAAGTATAAATCAATCGAAGAGGTGGGGGAGAAAGGGAGAGGTGGGAGTACTCCCTAAGTACTAACAATTAATAATTTGGTTTAGCTAAATTTTTGAACTTCGTAAATTGTGGATCAAATAAAAGTTTGATCGTTCCAGTTGGGCCATTTCGATGTTTGGTAATATTAACTTCTGCAATACCTCGATCAGGAGTGTCGGGGTTATAATATTCATCTCTGTACAACATGATTACTAAATCTGCGTCCTGTTCGATCGATCCGCTTTCCCTCAAATCAGACATCATGGGGCGTTTATTTGTCCGCGCTTCTACTCCTCGACTCAACTGAGATAAAGCGATGACTGGAACTGATAACTCACGAGCTAAACCTTTAATACTACGAGTAATTCTCGACAATTCTTGTACACGATTGTCACCTCCTCCTTCCATTAATTGCAAGTAATCTATAATAATTAATCCTAAATCTGAACCAACTTCGGCTTGCAAACGTCGCGCTTGAGAACGCATTTCTGTAACTGTAATATTCGGCGTATCATCAATAAAAATTGGCATTTCTGAAAGCAAACCAATTGCACGACTCAAAGGTTCCCATTGAGCTTGGCTGATGCGCCCACTCCGCAAATAACCAGATTCGATTTCTGCTTCACTCGCGATTAATCGCTGTACCAATTGTTCTTTAGACATTTCTAAACTAAAAATCGCAACTGGTAGTTTATATAAAGCAGCGACATTATAACCAAGGTTCAAGCAAAAGGCTGTTTTTCCCATTGACGGCCTCCCAGCAACAATGATTAAATCAGAACGCTGAAAGCCGCTAGTCATAGCATCTAAATCATAAAATCCACAGGGAATACCTGGTAATGAAACACCTTGATGACGAGTTTCTATTTCTTCAAAAGCATTAACCAAACTATCAGAAATATGAACTAAACCAGACTGGGGACGTTCTTGAGTAACGGCGAATATTTTTTGTTCTGCTTGATCGAGAATTACTGGTAATTCGCTTTCTGTTTGATAACCTAATTGCACAATTTCATTACCAGCTTTGATTAACTGACGCCGCATATATTTTTCCATCACCAATGAGGCTAAGGCGTCAATATTAATAGCTGAAACTGTGCGATCAACCAAAGAAGCTAATTTATTTCTACCACCCACACGATGCAATAAGTCATTGTCAGCTAACCAACTAGTTACTGATAGCAAATCTGTTGGTTTACCTTGATTATGCAGAACGACAGCTGCTTTATAAATATCTTTATGGGCGTTAATATAAAAAGAATCGGCAACTAAGCGATCGCTCACCCGACTGATTGCTTCCGGGTCGAGCAAAATTCCTCCCAATATCGCTTCTTCTACTTCAATATTTTGCGGAGGTAGGCGATCGCTACCTACTCCTTGAAAATTTAGTTCTTCAGACATATATAAATTTTAGATATTAGATTAATGTAAGCTAACCCCAGCCCTAAAGGGCGGGGCTTCGTAGTAGCCCTGAGCTATCGGTACTGAGACTACAGCACAAATAGCCCGAACCTCTAGGCTGGCTTACAGACAGCCCCAATAATGCAATCATTTTCGCTCCATTCAAGTCTGCATCGCAGGATAGTCCGCAATTACCACACTTAAACCTCTTTTGGGAGCGCAAGCCAATATGCAAACAGCAGTGGCACGTTTGAGAAGTGTAGGCAGGGGGGACGGCAACAAATTCTACACCGTCCCTAAGCCCCTTGTATTCCAAAAACATCCGCAACTGATAGAACGCCCACGAGTTACTTCTACGGCGTTCTGTTTTTTTACGCGGTTTTTGGTTTGTCCACGCGCGTATGCCCGTTAAATCCTCAATAGCTACAAGTGCCTGTTCGTTCTTGGCTTGCTGAATAATTGTTTTAGAAATATTGTGGTTTACCCACGATTGAAATCGTCTCTCACGCCCCGATAGCCGTACCAAGATTTGCCGACATCTACGCCGACTAGACCTTGTGCGTGTGGAAGCTTTTTTCTGGAGAGACGCTCTTGTTTTGCTGTATCTATCTCTGGTTTCGGTTAACTGTTTCCCATCCCATGAATCGCCGTCACTGGTTGCGGCGATGTCACGACGACCAAAATCGACACCAATTACTTTTTTGGTCGGTTGTGGATCTGGAACTTCGTCTTTGAGTTGAATGTGGATATAGTACTGACCATCGCGGTGCTTGCATAATTGAGCGCTTGTGGGCTTGCGCCCTTTCAGCTTTCCGCGTTGATAGTTGCCAGCATTAATCTTGATATGTTCCCGACCCGATAGCGTGGTTAGGCTAACCGTCCAGTCTTTTTCTCTAAAAGCAAAAATCCTGGCATCATAATCAGCAGATGTGGGCTTAAACGCAATAACTGGCTTATTCTTTTGTTTAGCCGTTTTACGGTTAGCCCCAACTCTGGCACAAGCCCTGACAGCTAAATTAGCAGGCAAACCAAACTTAGCCCTCAAGTCTTCATAAACAATACCCTGAATGGTTAACTTGCTCGTTACATCAGGCTTAATTATTTGGTTGGTGTAGTTGCAGGCTTCAGCAAAAGCATGAAGCACTACTTCTAGTTTTTCAGACTGTAACTGCGTGGGGTTGAGTTTGCAAACTAGCGTCAGTACTTGTTCCATGAGTTCGACCTACTCACATTGTGATTATAATTATAGACCGATAACCCTTAATCTATGTTCCCGAAAACTTCACGGCGATTAAAATCGCCCGCGCCTTACCCCCATGTCTGTTCGCGCAGCGTTCCCGCAGGGTAGCCAGGGGCTTCCTCGGCGCGCATATATCGGTGACTATATTCTCTTATAGTCCAAAAATTTTTGATCTGTTGAATGCATAAAGACGTTGCATTGCAACGTCTTCACAACAAAACAATATATTTCGCAGTTACCAGCGATAACTGATAACTGTTCACTGATTTAGCTAGCAACAACTTGAATGTTGACTTTTGCTGTAACTTCAGTGTGTAGCTTAATTTCTGCTTCGTAAGTACCCAACCTGCTAATATCGGGTATAGAAATACCACGGCGATCTACTTCTAGTCCGGTGGTTTGTTGGATAACATCGGCTACATCTTGGCTGGTGACAGTACCAAAAATAGCTTCTTTTTCACCAACTTGTTTTGCAATATTGAAAGTACCAGCGTTTTCCAATGTTGCTTTTTGATCTTGTGCTTGTTGCTTGAGTTCTAATTGTCGTTGGCGTTCCACTTCCCGACGACGTTCTACTTGTTTGAGAATACCAGGAGTGGCAAATGTTGCCATACTTTTAGGAAGTAGATAATTACGAGCATAGCCGGGAGCTACCTCTACTAAGTCGCCGGATTTACCCAACTTGCTGACATCTTGAGTTAAAACTAACTGTACGCGTTTCGCCATTGTTTTTCTTTTTTCTGTTGTTGCCTTTAAAATCTCAATCTCTTGGGGTTTCAGCAAGATAGTTCACAATTATAGTGTAGCTTTATCCCCAACAAGCTTTTGCTTATAGCCAATAAGCCTACAGATCCTAGCGAAATGCAGGGTGCGATCGCAACACTTTTTGCAAAAAGTCATTTGTCATTTGTCATTTGTCATTTGTCGTTTGTAATTCAGTATTAAACGCGAGTTTGACAAGTTCTCGTTTGACCTCTTCCCTGACCAATGACTATTGTACAGACGCGATTTATCGCGTCTGTACTAAAATCTATCTTTCATTCCCCGTAGACGTGCAAAGGTTTGTATGGGATCATGGCTGTTAACTGCTGATTGTAATGCTGGCTGTTCCCAACGCAAAAAGGGATTTGTTAGCTTTTCAACTCCCAAAAGTGAAGGAACTGTTGCTTCTCCTCTGCTGCGAAAAGCTTTCACTTGTTCATAACGAGTTTGTAAGTCAGGATTTTCACCGTCTACAGTCAGAGCAAATTGTAAATTTTTTAAGGTGTATTCGTGAGCGCACCACACCCGCGTAGAATCAGGCAAAGAACGTAATTGACTCAGCGAGTTTACCATCTGTGTGGGCGTACCTTCAAATAACCGACCACATCCACCCGCAAACAGAGTATCGCCACAGAATAATTCCCCTGTTTCCTCTGGGTGCTGGGGAGAAAAATAATAAGCGATGTGAGCGCGGGTATGTCCGGGTACAAAGATCACTTTGCCGATTCTATCTGCAAATTGGACGCGATCGCCTGGTTGCAAAAATACTTGTTGTCCTGGAATTCTACCCCGATCCTCAATTCCACCATATACTGTCACTTGTGGAAATCTTTGTATCAATTCTTTATTACCACCGATGTGATCTAAATGATGGTGTGTATTAAAAATTGCTACGAGTTCTGCTTGAAGTTCATGAAGTTTTGTTAAAACTGGTTTTGCTTCGGCGGGATCGACAACGGCGGCGATATTTTGTTGGCGATCGCACAACAGAAAGATGTAATTATCTGAAAGTGCATCTAGACGGATTACTTGCATTAACTGTGGTTCCTTCACTAGCAATCCTATACCTAACAAAAGCTTGAGGCGAGCAGCACAAGCTATATAAATTATTTATATTTTTGTATATTATAGCCCGAATAATCTTTAAAAAGCGGAAATCAACAACCGTAATTTTACGGTAATTAGTTTTACTACTAGAAACACTGTATCAATTTATCAGTAAAATTTCTCTGGGTATAAAAGCAAAGATAAAGTTAAATTTATTTTGGTTGTTTTGCGTAGTCAAAACAGAAAAATATTTTTGCTCAAGCAGAATCAATATTTGCTTTCATCTATTAATATTCATAGTTCTCTATGAAATTAATGGCTGTCTTCTGTTGGATTAAAAATAGAGCAAATATTGCAATAAATTTGCATCTACCAAATAAAAATGAATCACAATTCCATCTACCAAACTCTTGAAAACAAATCTGAATTAACAGTGGAAACAATTGCCAATCGGATTATTAGATCAGGAGAAATGAGTCCTCAAGATCATGCATTACTCACATCTCATGTATTTACAAACGGTAAAATCGATGAAAGAGGACGCCGCCAAATTAATCGTATCTTTGACCATATACAAACAGGGCGTTTGAAATTGGTTCATTGGTAGATTATATCCAGGGTTATTTTATTCTTGGCATAACCCGCCCAGAAATAATCAAGACTGCATAGCCAAAATCTACTCTTTGTAGACTCAAAAACTATGGATTAGACGAGAATGAAATAACCATGGGCATCATTAACCCTGAATAAACATATTCTATTAATTAAAATAATGGTAAATAAAACAAGAGGATTTATCACGATATTAACAGGTCTATATTCATTTCAAGATTGCATTCATTTTTTAGCTGCTATTAGAAAATTTCATCAAGAACCAATAATTATTCTTATTGATCGCGTTCCGCAAATTTTATATCCCTTACTCACAGCTTTTAAAAATGTAATTTTAAAGCCAGCGCCAAGCAATGAGAATCCCGTTTTAGCATCGCGACTAGCAAAAATTTCTTTATATTCATTATCAGAATTTGACCAAACTATTTTTTTAGATTCAGATATTTGTTTGCTGACTAATATTAATGATGTGTTTGAAAATTTGGATAAATTTGATTTCTTGTTAACAGAAGATGTCCAACCCGCTATTACCAAAGCCACAAATTTACTCAGAGGTAATCAACAAGAAAATTTACCCAAGGTTTTGCAAATCCTACAATCTGTAGGTCTACCACTGCAAGAAAATAGTGTTCAATATAATAGTGGTTTGATCGCTTTTCGTAAAAATGAAATAGTTCAAAACTTTTTTACGGAATTTCAAAAGTATTTTGAAATTATTCAAAATCATCAAGATCAGCTTTTATTAAGAGATCAAGGGGCTTTTGCAGCTGCTATTGAAACTGTGCGTCCAAAAATTAAGGTATTACCACCTACATATAACTATTTGAGTAAGTGGAAAGACTGCTATCAAATTGAAAAAGATATTAAAGTACTTCACTGTACATACGCCTATAGACCTCAGTACGCCAAAAATATTACTAGTTCAGTATACACAAAAGTATTTGATAAATTTGCTCAATTTGTTATTCCTAATCAAGTTACTAATCCTTGGCGTGGAAAATGAATCTTTATGAAAGAAAAATCAAAAATATCAATACTAGTTTGGAATTTATCAACCAATGACGGTTATATTCGAGCATCATTACTACAAAAATCATTACTACAATTAGGGTTTGAAGTAGAAATTTTAGGTTTTTTATTCGGTAAAGAATTATATGCAGCTATTCCTACTGATGCCAAAATCTATACTGTAGAAGGTAAAAAGTATCCAGATTTTTTTAAATCCATAGGTCAAATATTAAAACGAATCGATGGAGACATTATTTACGCAATTAAGCCTCAACCAGCGAGTTTTGGAGTTGCACTTTTAAAGAAACTATATACTCGCCAACCTGTAATTTTAGATATTGATGATTGGGAAATGAGTTGGTACGGTGGCGATGATTGGCGTTATCGTCCCACATTCAAACAATTAGCTAGAGATTTAATTAAATCAAATGGTGCTTTAAGATCACCATCTCATCCTTTGTATTTGAAATGGATGGAAGGTTTTATTAATCAGGCTGATGCTGTGACTGTACATAATCAATTTTTACAGCAACGCTTTGGAGGTGTATTTGTTCCGAATGGGAAAGACACCTATTTATTTGATCCCTCTCGATATGACAGTAATGCTAGTAGAATTCGTTATGGTTTATCGGGATATAAAATCTTGATGTTTCCCGGTGTGCCAAGACCTTATAAAGGTTTAGAAGATATTCTCATGGCAGTTGAAAAAATTAATCAACCAGATTTAAAACTTGTGATTGTGGGTGGTAGTCCTTACGATAATTATGATCATCAACTTCAAGAAAAATGGGGAAATTGGATAATTAAATTACCCAAGTTTTCAGCGGATTTAATGCCGGATGTAGTAGCTGCTGCTCATATTGTTGTTGTTCCTCAACGAGATACCCCAGAAACTCGCGCTCAATTCCCTCTGAAATTAACAGATGGAATGGCGATGGCTAAACCCGTATTATCAACAAAGGTAGGAGATATTCCCGATATTTTAGGGGACACAGGATATTTAGCAGAACCTGGTTCTCCTGAAGAAATTGCCGAGCAAATTCAACTGATATTTAAAGATTTAGATGCAGCAAATGAACGTGGAAAAAGAGCTAGGGAAAGGTGCATAGAAAAATATAGTCTAGAGGCAATGGCATCTAGTTTAAAATCAGTAATTGCTCGGTTGTAAGTCTTGATAACATACATTCTAAAATTTGATTATATTTGGATTTAATAACATTTACACAAGTCAATACGCAACCGTAAAAACACGGAATAAAAACATTATAACTATTGAGTTTTTCTAAACATCACTTTTGAAGTATTTCAAACATTTAGTCAATAATCATGTTAAGAATGAGTATATTTTAATTTCACTTCCCAATGTCTACTCGGAAACTACTATTCAGATTTGCTAAACCCTATCCCGGTCTGATTGTTTTAACTATAGTATTAGGATTTTCTGGAGCTTTATTTAACGGAGTAGGTACAGCTTTAATTGTGCCTGTAATTTTAAAAATTGTGGGACAAGAAGTAGACTTGAGTAGCGCTCCTCCTATTCTGAGAGCGATTACATCTCCGTTTGATAATATGTCGGAGAATAACCGTTTATGGCTAATGTCTGGAGCAATTATATTAATAATTTTTTTCAAAAATATAGCGAGTTATGCTAGTGCTTTAACATCTAGCTATTTATCACGTCGTTTGACTTCTGATATGCGAGAAGCCGGTGTCCAGCTATTACTAGAAATAGATATAGATTATTATGCCAAGATGAAAGTTGGCGATTTAATCAATCGATTAGGGGGAGAAATTGGTCGGGCTGCGACCACTATTAGCAATACAGTTAAATTAGTAATTCTAGGAATTACGATCTTAGTTTTTTTGGGTTTACTAATATCGATTTCTTGGCAGTTAACAATTGCTGCTACTATTTTGCTATCTTTTGTGACGCTCATTAATCAGTATGTAATTGCTCGCTCTCGCACTTTTGGTAAACTGCTGAGTGAAATGTCAAAAGCATATTCAGTTGCAATTTTAGAAATTCTCAGTGGTATTCGGTTAGTCAAAGCAACAGGTAACGAAGAAAGAGAATATCAACGCATTCAACAATTTATTCGCGAGCGTGAAAAAGCCGATTTTCGATCTCAAATGAATTCGGAAGCGATCGCACCTATTAGTGAGGTGATGGGAGTTATTTCTTTATTATTAATAGTCATCTTAAGCCGTACATTTTTTAAAGAAGAAATTACTTCACTTTCAACAGTTTTACTCACGTATTTATTAATTTTACTGAGATTATTACCGTTGATTGCTCAGTTAAATACTCTCCGCAATAGCTTTGCAAATGCAACCACCAGTGTAGAAGTAACTGCTGACTTTCTGCGCCGAGATGATAAGCCTTTAATGAAAAATGGTAGTTTTACTTATATTGACTTAAATAAAAGTATTAATTTTAACCATATTTCTTTTGCTTACCCCGGTCATGAAAAAATGGTACTCAAAGATGTGGATTTATCTCTACCGCGTGGTACAACTTTAGCTTTAGTAGGTACTTCTGGCGCTGGAAAATCAACGATCGCAGACCTTTTACCAAGATTTTATGACCCGGTTTCCGGTTCTATTACCATTGATGGAATTGACATACGAGAGTTTGAAATTACATCACTACGGAAAGGAATGGGAATTGTGAGTCAAGACACGTTTTTGTTTAATGATTCGGTGCGAAACAACATTGCTTACGGACGTAGTGATGCTACCGATGATGAAATTATTACTGCAACTCAGCAGGCTAATGCTTACGAATTTATCAGTAAATTACCCCAGGGATTTGATACATTGATTGGCGATCGCGGCGTAATGTTATCGGGTGGACAAAAACAGCGTCTCGCGATCGCACGGGCTTTGTTACAAAATCCAGACATACTCATATTAGATGAAGCTACCAGCGCCTTAGATACAGTTTCTGAACGCTTAGTACAAGAAGCCATAGATGATCTCAGCCGCGATCGCACCACCTTGGTAATTGCACATCGCTTGTCTACTGTGCAGAAAGCTGATCAAATCGCCGTCTTAGATCAAGGTCGTGTAGTAGAGGTGGGAACTCATGAAGAACTCTTACAAAAAAATGGTCATTATTCCCGCTTGTACTCAATGCAATTTAGCGAACACCAAGCATCTACCAGCAAACATCAAGAAGGTTTAATTCGGATTTCTCATGAATTTCGCACACGCTTAAACTCAATGATTGGCTTGCTACTGTTATTAGTTGATAACTTAGCAGACAATCCTCAAGAAAGACAGGATTTAATCGCAGACGCTTACAAATCTGCTTTGAAAATTCTCAACATTGTTGATGTTGTTGAAGATATAGTCAACATGGAAACAACATGGAAAAATCTATCTGCTAACCAAGTGAATCAGGACAGAAATTCCCAACGCTCAAACCTAATCAGTACCGCAAAAAAGTTTCACACAGATATTAACGAAATAATTAACTATTTGCGCTTAATTGTGAATAACTTAATAGATAATCCCCAGCAAGAAAATGAATTTCTTCAACAGGCGCTACAATCTGCCATCCGGTTACTCAATTATTTAGAAACTTTTGAAGATAGTATTAAAGTGAATTGAATATGAAAACTTCTTTTGCTCAAAAACATTACGTATTTTTTTTAACAGATGAAATACCAAAGCCAGGAGCGAGCTTAGTTCAGTCTACCAACGCAGCTAATGGAGCAGCTAATTTAGGTTATTCAACTGTTTTAGCTTATCCTTCTAAAGGATTATCTGCACTTAATCCTTTAAATTTAGTTCGTCCTTTTCAACCAAGAAAAGCATCAGCAGAACTTGTGAAATACTACAATCTGCAAGATAAATTAAAAATCGCACCTTTGGCAATGCCTTGGCCTATTGATTATATTAAGGGAAAGTTGACTAATTCTAATACCATCGCCACAAAGTATTATTTACCATTTCATATTCTTTCTCAAACCAAACTTGTTCATGCTTGGAACTGGAATTTTATCAAAGCTGCTATCAAACATGGCGTTCCCGCTATTTACGAACATCATCACCATGAAGATAAAAAATTTGAGCCAGAAATCGTTAATCATCCCTTATTTCAAGTAGCTGTTACAGTTGCCGATACCGTCCGAGATGGGATGATTGCCAAAGGAATGCCAGCAGAAAAAGTGATTAAATTGCATAATGGTTACAATCACTTTTTTCTAGAAAGACAACCAGAAAAAGCTAGACAATGGCGGCAAAAATTACTTAAGAATGAACGCCAGCAACTAGTAATTTATTCAGGAGCCTTAAGACAATTTAAAGGAATTGATATTTTAATTGAGGTTGCCAAACAATTAGCAAATGTCGAATTTGTTTGTGCAGGTGGTGATGAAAAAGAAGTTGCTTACTATCAGTACTTAGCGCAACAGCAACAGGTGGATAATATCAGTTTTTTAGGTTATATCTTGCACGAAGATTTAGCATCTTTATTACAAGCAGCTGATGTTTTAGCTCATCCTCACTGTTCTGGAGAGGCTGCAACATTTACATCACCGATGAAGTTATTTGATTACTTAGCCTCTGGTAATCCGATTGTGGCGACAGAAATTCCTTCATTAATGGAGTTTAAAAATACTAACGCGATCGCTGCTTGGTGTGAACCAGATAATCCTAATAAATTTGCCGCAGCATTAAAGCAAGTATTAGAAAACTATCCTCGTAGATTAGAAGGATATCCAGAAATTCTAGAGTTTGTCAAACAATTTTCTTGGGAAAATCGCGCCGCCAAAATTCTCAGTTATGTTGATGAATCTTTGCGTCCTGAATTAATTATATAAGTATTGAACCACATAGACGCGCCAGCGGCTACTTACCCTTCGGGAACCCTTTCAGGGAACAGAAGCCACTTCGTGTCTACCCGCAGGGTAGACACTAAGACACAAAGTTGAATTCCTAACAAATAACCACTAATTATATGAAAACAATTGGCATGATTAGCAGCTATCACGCATTAGAAAAACAAGCCGATTGGCTATGGCAACAAACACCCCAACCGTTTGGTGTTTGGGGAAATATACAAATGCAATCACTAGCGTCCCAGCCAGATTTTTTACTAATGTATCAGTTTAATTTCCCTAAAACTACTCAGGAAAAATCTTGGTTAGATAACTTTCGTAAACCACAAAAATCTGAAATTAAAATTGAAAATTTCCTACGTAACGTTCCCAAAGAACAAATAATTTATTTACTACGTGAACCACCTCTAGATGAAGTTGTCGAAAAACATAAACTAGCTTATCAAGAAGCTCAAAAGTATTGTGGTTATGTGTCGGGGGCTGATGATTTTGCTCCAACTCCTGATTATATGCCTGCAATCTGGTATCATGCCAATTCCTTTCGAGATTTGGATGAAATGCCACCGCCAGCAAAGATTTCCAACTGTAGTTGGATTACTTCTGGAATTAGCCGTACTGCTAACCACCGCCAGCGTTTAGATTTTTTGCAGGCTTTACAAACTAGTGGAATTCCAGTTGATTTTTACGGACGAGATTTACAGAACTGGGTAAAATCTTCAGGTGAATTAAGTAACAAATGGTATGGCATGGCTCCGTATTATTACAATCTGGCAATTGAAAATTATAGCGGCAATAATTGGTATGTCAGTGAAAAATTATGGGATGCACTTTTAGCATGGTGTTTACCAATTTACTATGGAGGTTCTGCGGCTGATAAGTTATTACCACCCGGTAGTTTTTTGCGCTTACCTAGCTTGGATGAAAAAGGTATTAACTACATTCAAGAAATGACTAAAACTCCTGATGCTTGGCATGAGGCTAAAAATGCTATAGCTGAAGCTCGTCAAATTATTTTACATGAATTAAATTTGCTCAACTGGTTATCAAACTTTGTGAACAAGTAAGGAAAAAATATGAAAAATGGAATCTATACTTTAGCAAATGATTTAGTTTATAACCAATTAGTGGCGTTACTTAACAGTATAGAAGTTAATGCTGGCAAGGATTTGCCTGTATGTGTGATTGCCTATAATGAGCAAATAGACAAAATCCGTGCCGAAGTTGCATCTCGAAATAATGTCACTTTACTAGAAAATCCTGATATTTTTGCTCGTTGGGAAGAGTATTCTTTGAAAGTATGGCAATCTCATCCAAGTGCTATTCAAACTTGGGAAGAAAGAGGAATAAAAAAGTTTTACAGAGTAGGTGAAAATCGCCGTTACTGTGCATTTGATTTCGATAGCCTATTTGAAAAATTTATTTATTTAGATGCTGATACTTTAGTAATGCAGCCTTTAGATTTTATTTTTGAGCAGTTAGAACATCATGATTTTGTGGTCTATGATTTTCAGTATAAAGACCCTGCTCATATCTATAACTTGCAATCTCCTCAGCTTTTAGAAATATTTAATCAACAACAAATTGACTCAGAAATTTTCTGTTCTGGCTTTTACGCTTCTAAGCGAGGTATATTTCCTCCAGAACAAAGAGATTGGTTACTGTCTAAATTAAATGTAGGGGAATCAGATGTTTTATATATGTCTGCTCCGAATCAATCTGTTCTCAACTATATGAGAATGAGATCAAACGTCTCATTTTATAATTTTGCGTTGAACTTACCTGCAAACAAAGCTACTGGTTGTTGTGTCACTTCTCCGCATTTTGAAAATCAAAATTATGTTCTTTATGATCAGGGCAATAGATTAACTTATTTGCATTATATTGGTTTATCTTCCAAACTTTTTAATCGAGTTTGTGAAGGCGAAAATATTGATTTTCCCTATCGTGATTTGTTCTTACACTATCGCTATTTGCGTCAGCCAGAACAACAACCCAAGTTTACCACTAAAGCTAGAGCTTATAACGCGCCACCAAGTTTAACGACACGAATTTTTAGAAAATTAGGCATAAAAGTTGAGGTATAATTTCATGAATCGGGGAATTTATATTATTGCCAATGATAAGGTAATTGATCATGCGATCGCACTCCTCAATAGCATCAGATTATATGACCAAGAAACGCCAATTGTCATGATTCCTTATGATGACAATTATCACAACATTGCCAACATCCTCAGCAAACATTATCAAGTCAGAATTTATGAAGATTTAGAGTTCATTGACCGACTGTCTCATAAATTACATGAAAGTTTCGGTGGTAAATTCTTCGCACGACCAAATCAATTTCGCAAACAAGCTTGTTGGTTTGGCCCTTTTGATCAATTCTTGTACATTGACACAGACATAGTTGTTTTTGAAAAAATTATAGATAATCTCAATTATCTCAATCAAGTAGATTTTATCTGTTGTGACTATCAACATCTAGGTGGTATTAAAAATGTATTTAATTCCAAAATTTTAGAAGAAAAAATCTTTACTGAAAATCAACTTCAAGATATTTTTAATGGTGGTTTCTGGGGGTCTAAGAAAAATCTGATTTCTGAACAAGATTTGTATGAAACCTTTGCGGAATGTGCTGCTCATCCTGAATACTTTGATTTTTCTCAAAAAACATCTGACCAACCAATTATCAACTATATGCTTCTCAAACGCATTCCTCGTCGTTTTAATATAGTTCGTCGTGAGGGGAAAGCACCAGGAAATTGGGCGGGAAGTCCGAATTTTCAAACTCAGGAACATGTACTATTTGATCCAACAGTAAATCAACCCCTACAATATTTACATTGGGCAGGTATTCGCATTCAACCAGGTTGCCCTTATTGGGAAATTTGGGAACATTACCGCAATCTCAATTCAGCTTTACCACCAGCAGATATTTACGCACCTGTTAATAAAAATCAGTGGGAAACTAGATTGGAGAATTTGAAGAAGCAATTGCGACAACTTAAGGCTAATTTGTAGCAGAAAATTGGAAGTTAGGCAAAAAATAATGTTTGTTTATCGAACACGGATTTTCTATATCACATTTGGTTAATTAACCACTGCATTGCACTTTCCACATCGCTGACTTTCTCTCCTACTGGAGTCGGTGGACGCTTCACCATTACCACCTTAATCCCCATCTCCCGCGCCGCAATTATCTTGGCATAAGTCGCATCACCACCGCTATTCTTGCTTACCAAAGTATCAATTTGATGTTCGATTAACAGTTGACGTTCGTTGTCTAAAGCAAAAGGGCCGCGATCGCACAATATCATCCCTGGTGGAACCAATGCATCAGCCGCAGGTGGATCAATCAATCGCATCAAAAACCAAATATTATCTAATCTGGCAAAAGGTGCAAGTTGCTGTCTACCGATAGTCAAAAATACCCGTTTGGCAAATTCCGGTAACACACTCGCAGCAATTTCCACACTATCAACCTCTATCCACTCATCTCCAGGAACTTGTAGCCATGCGGGACGAATAAACATCAAATGAGGGATATTACAACTAACAGCAGCACTAGACGCATTCCAAGATATTTGGGCTGCAAACGGATGAGTAGCATCAATTAGCAAATCTATTTTCGCTTCATGCAGATATTCAAGCAAACCAGCTTCCCCACCAAAACCACCAATCCGCACCATTCCCGTAGGCGCTTGCGGGTTACGAGTGCGACCTGCTAAAGATGTAATCACCTCTATTTGCTCAATCACCGCAGCTTTAGCCGCTAACTCAGCAGCATCACCCGTTCCACCAAGAATAAGAAGACGTTTTACATTGGTCATTTGTCATTTGTCACCCATGTCTCCCTGCTAAGAGTTCCCCTATCCCCTATCTCCAGCAATTCCGTTGCTTGTGAATCTTGACTAATAATCTCACCTTTACGGTCAAACAATACGGTACCAACTTTCAAGCTAACATTTGCATACTTCTGCACATAAGCTGTGGCTTTCTGACTAATTTTTTCAGCCAGTTTCCCAAACACTAATTCTGACAATCCTAGTTCAGTTAATTTTTTGTGTGCTGCATCGGCGGTTTTGGCTTCTAAAACTGCGCTTACAGCCTGTAAATCACCACCAACGGCTACTACAGCAGCACTAATTATTTCTAATTTAGCATCTGCTAAATGACTGGAAGTATTGAAAATACCACCTGCTAGCTTAATTAGTTTACCTTGATATCCCAACAACAAAACAGAATTTGCATGGTAGAGTCCAGCTTCTACAAGCATGGCACCAATCCAGTTACCAGTTTGTGCGATCGCTGACTCTGGTATACCTAAACGTTGAGCAACTTGCATACCATTGCTACCTATACAAAATACTAAATCAGTACAATCCCTGACTTTAGTTTGCAATGATTGGCGAAATTCTTCTAGATGATCAGCCGCAGACAAGGGTTGAGAAATACCACTAGTTCCCAACAATGACAGTCCCTCTAAAATCCCAAAAGCCTCGTTAGAAGTGCGTTGTGCTAATTGGCGACCTTCGGGAAGAATAATCGACACTGTTAATGTTTGCTCTGGAGGAATCAGGGGTAGTAAATTCGCATCAAACAAACGACGAGCATAGCTATAAATTGCTGCTTCCCCAGCAGCTGTTTTTCCCAAACCTTCGCCAGCTTCCAAAACCAAAGCTTGAGACTGTCGTTGTGACAATCTCACCCAAGCCCAAATAGGTGTATTTCTAGTCAAATCTAAATTATCACCAGGGTCACTAAGAGTAATAGCTAGGGCGCTATGTGGTTCTAGGATTGCTACTTGAGAAATGGGAATTTCTGCTTTTCCGGGTAGCAGATCAATTTCAACGGATAGCTGTGAGTTGATCTTGCTACTTAGATGTAGCAAAGCAGCCTTAGCAGCAGCTACTGCAAATACTGGTAGAGTGTAACCTGTGCGAGCCATAAGTATATATGTAGTGTAGACACTCGTAAGAGCGGCTTCGGTGTAGAGTAGACTTTAGCTGAAACAGCAAGAAGCCTCACACCTCCCTTACGGGTAGGTGTTGAGATGAATTGTGAGCGAGGCGACGACAGTTTCCCGACCTATGCGTCAGCGCGGAAGGGAAACATGGAGGAGACAAGCAAAAAATTTTGTTTGCACCCATAAATTTGATAGAATAGATGTGGTTAACTTCACCC
>NZ_JBHFLM010000057.1:0-150640 GCF_041928655.1 Pelatocladus sp. BLCC-F211
GGATTTATACTACCAGGGTTCTGGATCAGGAGTTGTCCACTTGACCTACTTCGTTTTTTATCTGTGCGCTTTACCGCTAAAAACATAATATCATCAAAGTCGTCCTAGAAGGACGAGGCTTTAGACCCAGGTTTTTGGTAACCAGTACTTATATACTAAAAAATGCCCAAAAAAAGCCGCTGATCGATGAGCAGCATAACCGAATGGAAGCAGGTTTATTTATAGAACCTCGAGTACTGCTGGCAATATTTCAACTGAAGCGGTAAAGAATTATATTGGACAACAGCGAGATTAATTTAATGTCGTGGCAGGTTAAAACCTGCGTCGTGGTTTTCATCCCCGGTCTGTTCGCCCTTGGCGTTCCCGAATGGTAGCACGAAATTTGCAACTACGTTGCTCTTTCTCCGGGGTTTTCAACCTAGCTCTTAATAAATCTTCAAATAAATACAGCAAGTAACACTGCATTAGTCATCAAAATATTTTTCTTTGTCTTCATGGAATTTCTCGCATCGAATTTGTAGTTAAATTTTGTTAAGATTGGACTCGATGTGAGTTAGCCTTCCCGGCTTGTTGCCTACCTTGGAGACACTCAATGCTGCGACTAGAACATATTAGTAAAATTTATCCGACGGGCGAAGTTCTCAAGGATATCAATTGGGAAGTTAAGATAGGCGATCGCGTTGGTTTAGTCGGTGTTAACGGCGCAGGTAAATCTACCCAACTCAAAATTATCAGTGGTAAGATTGAGCCAACCTCTGGCGAAGTGATTCGTCCTGCTAGTTTACACATAGCCTACCTCAATCAAGAATTTGATGTAGACCCCAGCCGTACCATCAGAGAAGAATTGTGGACAGTCTTCAAGGAAGCAAATCAGGTACAGTTATCTTTGCTGGAAGTGCAGCACCAGATGGAAAGCGCCTCTCCAGAAGAACTGGATAAACTAATTAATAAGTTAGATAAGCTACAACGAAAATTTGAAGCCCTAGATGGTTATGGCTTAGAAGCACGCATCGGCAAGATATTACCAGAAATGGGCTTTGAACCAGAAGATGGCGATCGCCTCGTCAGCGCCTTTAGTGGCGGTTGGCAAATGCGGATCAGTTTGGGTAAAATCCTTCTGCAAGAACCAGATTTATTGTTATTAGACGAGCCAACAAACCACCTAGATTTAGAAACAATTGAGTGGCTAGAAAATTACCTCAAAGGCTTAAATACGCCCATGGTCATAGTTTCCCATGACCGGGAATTTCTCGATCGTCTCTGCACTCAAATTGTAGAAACAGAACGTGGTGTTTCCACTACTTATCTTGGTAATTACTCAACGTTTTTACAACAAAAAGCTGAAAACCAAACAGCACAAATTAATGCTTACGAACGTCAGCAAAAAGAATTAGAAAAACAACAAGCTTTTGTTGATAAATTTCGTGCTAGCGCTACCCGTAGCACCCAAGCCAAAAGCCGGGAAAAACAACTAGAAAAAATAGAGCGTATTGAAGCCCCAACATTTGGAGTTAAAACACTACAATTTCATTTTCCCCCTGCACCCCGCAGTGGCAGAGAAGTAGTCGAAATCAAAAATTTAACTCATATCTACGATGACAAAATCTTGTTTTTAGGAGCAAATCTTCTAATTGAGAGGGGCGATCGCATTGCCTTTGTTGCTCCCAACGGTGCGGGGAAATCAACTTTACTACGCCTAATCATGGGTATGGAAAAACCCACAGAAGGCGTTGTGAAATTAGGCGAACATCATGTGATCCCAGGATATTTTGAACAAAACCAGGCGGAAGCTTTAGACTTAGAAAAAACCGTCATGGAAACTATTCATAACGAAGTCCCCGACTGGAAAAACGAAGACGTTCGGACACTGCTAGGACGCTTTTTATTTAGTGGTGATACAGTCTTCAAAAACGTCGCGGCTTTAAGTGGTGGAGAAAAAGCGCGTTTAGCATTAGCAAAAATGCTATTGTGTCCAGCCAATTTACTAATCTTAGATGAGCCAACCAACCACTTAGATATTCCAGCTAAAGAAATGCTGGAAGAAGCATTACAAAACTACGATGGCACAGCGATAATTGTTTCCCACGACCGATATTTTATTTCTCAGGTAGCCAATAAAATTGTAGAAATTCGCGATGGAGAATTTCGAGTTTATTTAGGAGACTATCATTATTACCTAGAGAAAATTGCTGAAGAAAAAGAACAAACCAGATTAGCTGCGATCGCCGCCGAAAAAGCAGCCAAAAAAGCAGCAAAAGCTGCTAAGGCTGGTGGGAAGAAGAAGTAGAAAGGAAATCAGTGTCTTGTTTATTAACCAACTTGTGTAGTTTGAGAAGCGATCGCACAAGCCCTTACTGATACCAGAAAAAACTATGGTTATTGTTCAGGGGTGAAGCGATCATCCACTCATAATGTACCTGTTAAAGTAACTTGGTACGACAATCAAGATGTACCGGAAAAACCTTATTCCTTTCAAATAAATGTAAGCCAAGAGAGTATTTTAAAGAGTGACTTAGATTTTATACTTGGAACTAGTGAGTATTGAACCAAGTAAGTAGCTTTTAACCTGGCAACGTAGATTGGGTTAATTGCTATCGAAAATCTAATATATCTTCAGGTTGCTACATTGCATGATTTATGTCACACAACACTGGCTGAGTTTGGCTACTGAGGGTTATCATAAGAACGGTAAGCCATCTGTAAATTTCTTTCAAGCTTATGAGTAATTTGCAAGAAATCGAACATGCTATTAGTCAACTATCAGCGGAAGAGCTTGCCGATTTCCGAGTCTGGTTTGCTGAATTTGATGCAGAAGTATGGGATCGGCAGTTTGAGGAAGATGTTGCAGCAGGTCGTCTCGATAATTTGGCTCAACGCGCACTGCAACATTTGCGTGAAGGACGTTGTACTGATTTGTGAGGTATCGTGCAACTCCTGATTTTTGGTATCACTATCGACAGTTACCAGATGAGATTCAAGATCTGGCTGATCGCTGCTATGAATTGCTTAAACAAGATCCTCGGTATCCATCACTACACTTCAAAAAAGTCGGCTCTTTTTGGTCAGTGCGAATCGGAATCCACTACCGCGCCCTAGCAGTAGAAGAAAATGATGATATTGCCTGGTTCTGGATCGGAACTCATGCAGAGTATGACCAGTTATTGCGAGGTAGTTAACGCCAGCTAACAAGTCGTTGGAGCCGACCGCCGAGAAGTTATTTGTAGGAATCAGAGGTTATCTGCGGCGGCTCAAGAGTTGGTTTGTACCACAAAAATAAGAAAAAATGACTAAAGTTTAAGAAATATATAAAAAATGGGGTATCTCTTATAAAAGAAGTTAATAAGCACAAATCTACTTGCGACTGTAGTTAGCAGTGGTATCATTCGGGTATTACAAAAAGTAAAGGGCGATTTTATTATGACCAAAGCACCTGTTGCTCCCGTGGTGCTAGTCATTTTAGACGGATGGGGCTACTGTGAGGAGACAAAAGGAAATGCTATTGCCGCTGCTCAAACTCCGGTAATGGACAGCTTATGGGCAGCATATCCCCATACCCTTATCCGCACATCAGGAAAAGCGGTAGGCTTGCCAGAAGGTCAAATGGGCAATTCTGAAGTTGGTCATTTGAACATTGGCGCTGGTAGGGTTGTACCTCAAGAGTTGGTACGCATTTCTGATGCGGTAGAAGACGGTTCCATCCTCAAAAACTCAGCACTTGTCAGCATTTGTCAAGAAGTCCGCAGTCGCAATGGTAAATTGCACATGATCGGGCTTTGTTCTGAAGGTGGGGTACATTCACACGTTAGTCATCTGTTTGGAATACTTGACTTAGCAAAAAGTCAGGAAATATCAGAGATTTGCATACATGCGATTACAGATGGTCGTGATACCGCCCCCACAGACGGTGTCAACTCAATCGCACTGATTCAAGACTACATCGACCGAATTGGAGTCGGACGCATAGTCACCCTCAGTGGTCGCTACTATGCCATGGATCGCGATCGCCGTTGGGATCGGGTTCAACGTGCCTACAATGTGATCACACAAGATAGTTCTGGTAATGGACACTCTGCGGTGGAAGTTCTGCAAACATCCTATGCAGAGGGTGTAACAGACGAGTTTATCGCCCCAGTGAGAATAGCCCCTGGAGCCATAGAACCAGGAGATGGAGTCATATTTTTCAACTTCCGTCCAGATCGTGCCAGACAACTCACCCAAGCTTTCGTTAGTCCAGAATTTAACGGTTTTGAAAGAAAGCTAATCACGCCATTGTCCTTTGTTACCTTTACACAGTACGACCCAGAATTGTCAGTAAAGGTTGCCTTTGAACCGCAAAATTT
The DNA here is from genome assembly GCF_041928655.1 of Pelatocladus sp. BLCC-F211. NCBI lineage: Bacteria > Bacillati > Cyanobacteriota > Cyanophyceae > Nostocales > Hapalosiphonaceae > Pelatocladus > Pelatocladus sp. BLCC-F211. The sequence continues at coordinate 4,341 of NZ_JBHFLM010000057.1, forward strand.
GAGTAATATTCTCGGAGAAGTTATTTCTCAGCATCATCTCAAGCAGTTTCGCACCGCCGAAACTGAAAAATATGCCCATGTTACCTACTTCTTCAATGGTGGACTAGAAGAACCCTTTCCAGGAGAAGACAGGGAACTGGTTAATAGCCCAATGGTTGCCACCTATGACAAAGCACCCAAGATGTCAGCCGCAGCAGTTACAGATGTGGCAGTCGCAGCGATTGACAAGGGTATCTACTCGTTAATTGTAATTAATTATGCTAATCCAGACATGGTGGGACATACAGGTCAGATTCCAGCCACAGTAGAAGCCATTGAAGCTGTAGATCACTGTTTGGCTCGCCTATTGACAAGCATAAGCAAAGCAGGAGGTACAGCAATAATTACTGCTGACCACGGCAATGCCGAACACATGATAGATGAAAATGGCAACCCCTGGACAGCTCATACTACCAATCCAGTTCCTCTAATTGTAGTGGAAGGAGAACAGGCAAAAATTCCTGGTCATGGCGGCAATGTGATCTTGCGTGAAGATGGTAAACTAGCAGACATCGCTCCCACGATTTTGCAAATTTTACAGTTGCCTCAACCAGCAGAAATGACTGGGCGATCGCTTCTCCAACCCACAGAATACGATGTACAACTTTCTCGTAAACCTGTGCCAGTGGGGCAGTAAAAAGTTGATAATAGTGAATTATGAATGAGAATTGAAGTAGGTCGGCACACTGAAACTAGTGGCGAGGATTGTCATTTGTTCTTTGTCATTTGTCATTGGTAAGGGTTTCAATGATGTTTATGTTTCGTAATATAATTCTGCTTATTTCCGCCGACTTACTTAACATAAGTTCATAATTCATAATTCAAAATTCACAAACACATTAGCTACTATGACCGTTTCTAACGTTGTACAAGGTATCTGGGTTTTTTCTGCTGTTGCTTTGACCGTCCTAGTATTGTTACATAGCCCCAAAGGTGATGGAATCGGAGCCATTGGTGGACAAGCCCAATTATTTAGCAGCACTAAAAGTGCAGAAAAAACATTAAACCAAGTTACATGGGCATTGACAGTCATTTTCCTTGGATTATCTGTGGTTTTGAGTGCTGGTTGGCTCCCTAAGTAAACATGGAGAGGGTGAGGAGTGGGGACTTGTGGAACAAGGAGGACAAGGGAGAAATTTCTCCCTATACCCAATCCCCGATCCCCAATCCCCGATCCCCAACCACCAATATCTCAAAAAGTTTTATTTGGCGGCGTTTACTGGTATTTACAGGATTGGCTATTAGTACAGGAATGCTCGTGATCTTCACTAACGTGCAGTCCTTTGCCATTTCCCCCTCCACTCCTCAATCGCATCCCCTACCGCCCACACTGGCGCAGTGGCAAGATCAGACAAATAGCGGTGACTACTTTTCTCAAGTTGTACCGACGCAAGTAGGTTATTTAATTTGGTCACAATTTCCCGTTAAGGTTTATATAGAAACACCCCAACCAATAGATGCGAAACAAGCCCAAGCATGGGTGAATAATGTCTTGCAGGCTGTACAAGAGTGGAATGCTTATTTACCTTTACAAGTAGTCGAAAACCAGAAATTAGCCGATATTACGATTATCAGGAAAAACCCACCACTGCAAAAATTACCCAATAGCAAAATTCCCCGTGCGCGTTCCGCTCAAACTACTTACGAGTTATATAAAAAACAAAATATTTTATACCATAAATTTACGCTCCTGCTCAGTCCGAGTCAAACAGGTATATATCTTTTAGCTGCTGCTCGCCATGAACTAGGACATGCTTTGGGTATATGGGGACATAGCCAATTGCCAAGTGATGCATTATACTTTTCTCAAGTTCGCAATCCACCGCCAATTTCTGCAAGAGATGTGAACACACTGAAGCGAGTTTATGAACAGCCTACAAGTTTAGGGTGGGCTTTACCAGCTACGTGAGTTCATTTGCTCTGTGTGAGTGTGTTTGTGGTTAATATCAACATAAGCCGTTCACTCAAATTCATATGAACCCCAAAATTGCCTGTCAACTATGGGAACTTCTTTGGCGAGATTATAGCAGCAGGGTAAGGTATGCCCACACCTATGCACAAATGATTACTAAAGCGGGTGGTACTGTTGCTAATGATCACATTGCTTTTCGATCTTTACGTATGGCTGTGGATAGTCCACAAGGTAAAGTCAACTTAGGGATTGAGTATTTGGGAAAATTTGCCGAAGCTTTAGGTTATGAGGCAGCTGGAGAGTATACATTTAGCGAAACTCATCTCTATGCCCGTCATTATCGTCATCCTCAACAAGTAGAATTCAATTTACCCAAGTTGTTTATTAGTGAGTTGATTGTGGATGAGTTACCACCGAAAACTATTCAACTCATTCAACAAACGGTAAGTGGTGTCAATTTACTAAGTTATTCAGCAATTATTCATAGCTTTAACTATGATACCGAACGTCTTGCCAAGGAACTTCTGAAAATTTTTACCTGTCCTTGGCAACCTCCCCGACGTTCTGTAGTGGAAGAAGTGAATAAAGTTAGTCAATACGGTGCTTGGGTATTATTACATGGTTATGCAGTCAACCACTTTACAGGCTATGTTAACCGCCAGAATACCCCAGAGTATCCAGATATTGATGCTACAGCCCGTGGTTTAGCAAAGCTAGGCGTACCGATGAAAGCAGAAATTGAAGGGAATGTTAGCTGTGGCTTACGACAAACAGCAACGCAAGCAGTAACAGAGATAGTAACAGTATTAGATGAGTTGACTGATACAGAAATTCAGATTCCCTGGACTTACGCTTACTACGAAATTGCCCAGCGCTATATGGTGGAAGAAGAACCAGGAAAGTCAGTGTTATTTGATGCTTTCTTAGGAAGAAATGCTCAACAATTGTTTGAAATGACTCGAATACAGAATTAATTTGTTGGTTGTTGATTGTTGCTTGTCTGGAAAAAGCACCAACTAACAACCATCAACAATTAACAATTAACGATTTTTATCTGCACTTTCATCTATTGATAATTGATATGACTCCAAAATACCACTGCGAATCATTAATGGAGGCCAGATTAATAAGAAAAAGCCCATCCATGTGAGTACTGGAATCGCAATCAAAACTGTTAGCCAGACAATTTTAAATATTATCCAACTACCACTAATCAAGGTTAAGCCTGTGAGCAGTATAGACCAGGGCTGACACCACCAAGGCTTAAATTTCCAAGGACTAAGAGGTTTTGTTTGAGACATTTACTTCAATTATCAATTATCAGTTATCAGTTATTATGCTTCCCTGTTAAGAGTTCCCTGAATTAATTTTGTTTCCATGCTTCTAAGGATACATATTCATTCCGGATGACATCTAGAACTTGGATATCACCACTCGGATTCAAGACACGAAACCAATAAATCGTGTCAATGTAATCTATATGATTTTCATAGATTTGCACTGTGTAGTAAGGTGCTTCTGGAGTTGGATAACTATCAACCTTCGCTGCAACACGTATTTTTCCCTTTGAAAGTTTTTCGATTTCTCTGGCTTTACGTTGTACTTGTGGTAGTTTCCAAACTAAGTTGAGGGCTGTTTTTTCATCAAGTGCTTGGGTAGCCTGAGTAATCTTGACAGTTTTAGAAGATTTTTGCTCAATCTGAACATGTTTAGTCTGAAAATATTTAGTGTGAGTTTGAGCAATAGTTGAGTGACACATTAACCCGATAAGTAAGGAAGCCGTGAAAGGATAACATAGCGATCGCTTGATGAAGCTACCCATAAGCACAATTGTTTGCTCTTGTTAAAATTCGGTTTTACTTCGTATACATAAATATTTTCTTTATTTTTCTACCATTTCCCGGACTAACTGCGCTAATTTCTCTGCACTATCAGCAGGTGCAATAGTTTTAGCTTTTTCCCCCATCGCTTTTAACTGTTGTGGTGACTGTAACAGGTGCAAAACTTCTGTTTGCAATTTCTCAAGTGTCAGTTCTGTTTGCTGAAACATCAATGCTGCACCGACTGAGGTAAATACTTTGGCGTTATAGGTTTGATGGTCTTCAGCTGCAAACGGATAAGGAATTAAAATTGCAGGTGTACCACACACTGCTAATTCTGTTAGACTACCTGCACCAGAACGACTGATGGCTAAATTTGCGCGTTGCAGTAATGCTGCCATGTTGTGATAAAAAGGCAAAGATATATACTGCGGATGTTTTAAACTTTCCGCTTCCGGATCTTTATCGCCTGTCAAATGTACAACCCAAGCACCAACATCAAACCAAGCTGTTGCACACTCACGCACCAACTTGTTAATGGCGATTGCGCCTTGACTACCACCAAAGACGACGATCACAGGTACATTTTCAGGAATACCTAAATCTAGTGATGCGGCGATCCCCGGTTCTAAAAATTCCGAACGTACAGGAGTACTGGTGTAAATCGTCTTGGCACGGGGTAAATACTTGGCAGCAACTTCAAATCCTAATGCGACTGCATTACACCAAGGCCCGAAAAAGCGAGTGACTTTTCCAGGGTAAGCATTTGATTCGTGGAGTACTACGGGTATACTTAGCGATCGCGCCGCAATTACTGCTGGCCCAGCAATATATCCTCCTGTGGTAAATACTCCCTGAAATTGACCATTTTGTAAAATTTTCCTAACTTTAAGAATGGAACTGATCAGTTTACTTACAGTCAGTAGCGATGAGATACCAAAACCTTTTTGGAATCCTTCAACAGAAATAGTATTCAATCTATACTGTTGAGGGACAAGTTGAGTTTCTAGCCGATTGGGTACACCCAACCATTCGATTTGATAATCTGGCAATTCTTGCGCTAATGCGATCGCTGGAAATAAGTGTCCGCCAGTTCCACTTGCTGCTATCAATAATTTTATTGGTGCGTCTGCCATTTACTCACTACCATGTCAACGCTTAGTTTCACTAAGATAAAACAATTTCCCTACCTTGTTGTAAACTGTTTCGGAACTTAATCTACAACAGCTTTACTCTATGGATTTGATTTGAAGACGGGAATCTCTTTTGTAGTCAAACTACCAATTTAATACCAATGCGTAGACTGATTATCCTACTGTTTAAACGCCAATCACGCTTCCCATCCAGCCGTTGGATACTTTTGTTATTACTTACTCTTGGTTTTACTGCTGGTTGGAAATGCGCTCAAGCTAGCACTTCACCGAACGCACCCCCTGAAGTCAATAACCTATTGACGCAAATTGATACAGCAGCAAACCAACGTAATGTCAAAGGAGTAATGCAGTTCTACAGTCCCAATTTTAGGCATGGGGATGGATTAAACTATCAAAGCATGGAACAAGCTTTAAATGCGCTGTGGAAACAATATCCCCAACTCAAATACAGTACGCAGCTGCAATCTTGGAAACCTCAAGGTAATGTGATCGTCGCTGATACGGTGACGAAAATAACTGGCTTACCTTCCCCGAACAATAATAATATGGCTTTATCAGCCACAATTACATCACGTCAGCAAATTTCTGGGGGAAAAGTCATTCGCCAAGATATTTTGTCAGAACGTACTCAAGTTACTGCTGGTAGCCAACCACCACAAATTGATTTTAAATTGCCACAACAGGTTAAAGTTGGTCAGCAATACAGTGTTGATGCGATCGTCCAAGAACCTCTAGGCGAAGATTATATTTTGGGAACAGCTTTGGAAGAACCAATCAAAGCAAACAAATATCTCAGTCCTACACCCGTAGATTTGGAGTTACTTTCATCTGGTGGTATTTTCAAAGTTGGTAAAGCACCCATGACTCCTGGTAGTCAATGGGTTTCGGCGGTGATCATGCGCGGAGATGGTATGACAATGATCACTCAACGAATGCAAGTAGTGACAAAATAATTAGTCATTAGTCATTAGTCATTTGTTATTTGTTCTTTGTCCTGATTCAAAACTCTAGAGTAAGTAGTTCTACTCCAACTAAATAATGACCAATGACCAATGACCAATGACCAATGACCAATGACCAATGACCAATGACCAATGACCAATAACTAAACCATGCTTTCTCTACAAAATCAAATTGTTCTAATTACTGGTGCGAGTAGCGGTATTGGTGCTGCTTGTGCCAAAGTGTTTGCTAGTGCTGGCGCAAAATTGATTTTAGCGGCGCGACGTCAAGAACGTTTGCAGGAATTAGCAGATTGTCTTGTAGAGACTTACCATGGCAAGTCTGGTCAGATACATTTGTTACAGTTAGATGTACGCGATCGCTCTGCTGTTGAATCTGCTCTATCTAGTCTTCCTAGCGCTTGGTCAGAAATTGATATTCTGATCAATAATGCAGGTTTGAGTCGCGGTTTAGACAAACTCCACGAGGGTAAATTTGAGGATTGGGAAGAAATGATTGATACCAATATCAAAGGTTTACTCTACCTCAGTCGCTATGTTGTCCCTGGAATGGTGAGTCGCGATCACGGTCATGTGATCAATATTGGTTCGATCGCTGGCTATCAAACTTATCCCGGTGGTAACGTTTATTGTGGTACAAAAGCAGCAGTCAGAGCAATTTCTGAAGGCTTAAAACAAGATTTATTGGGAACTTCGGTAAAAGTCACTTCTGTTGACCCCGGTATGGTAGAAACCGAATTTAGCGAAGTGCGGTTTCACGGTGACACACAACGCGCTGACAAGGTTTACCAAGGAGTCACCCCTCTCACAAGTGAAGATGTCGCTGATGTGGTCTTTTTTTGCGCTACCCGACCAGCTCATGTCAATATTAATCAAGTCATCTTGATGCCTGTTGATCAAGCTAGCACCACACTCGTAAATCGACGTAGTTAAAATAAATAATTGTTAAGAGTATTCAGTCGTTATCATCATGCAAAACACCACCAACGACGAAAAAACAGGCTTGGCATTGGAATAATATACTTTTTACATAAGTAGATGCGGGGGTGAGTCGATAATGGATCGACCTACTAGCAGTCGTTTGAGCGCTTGACCTCAGTTTTTCCATTATTTTGGCGCACCTCAACACGCGAACACTGCTGCTGTCCTCCACTAGAACTTGACTGCTCAATTTGTGTTTGCTGTACTTGTTCACTCTGTTGAGTTGCACAGCCTACTAAGGTAGCGATCAGCACGTAAGCCAAAAGTTTGTTCAAGAATGTATGCATGGACTAATACTTCTACGAATCAGATAGCCGTAATTCTTCTGTTTCTGGACCAAATAAAATTTACAAATGTTTTTTTGTTCACTCCTCACAGCGATTGGATTGGTCTACACAAATATCTACAACGTGAGTGCTTGTCTTTCCAGAAACAAATTATTTTCCTGCTTCGCAGCTATTCTCAAAAGCTTTTTGCAAACTAGCTGAGTCTTTGATAAACGGGGAGCAGGCGATCTCCCTGAATTTCAACGGTGTTTTGTCTCCTCTAGCTAATGGTACTACTGCTGTAGCGCTTGGCTCTATCCAATAGCTCAAGAGGGAGCGATCGCCTCACCAATCAACTGTGAATTTATATTTTTTTGTCAAAGTTAATCAGACATTCTCCTCCGTAGTTCAAGATTGAAGTATAAGACTTTAGTTAGCAGCGACCTTGGGTGGGTTTGGTGAAACCGCAGGAGTTCACATAACTACATTTAAATCTGATATTTCAAATAGGAGAGACTGACATGACACAGAATAATGCAGCTCAACTTTTCAAAGCAGTTAAACAAGATCAAGCATTAAAGGAAAGACTTAAAGCAGCAGCAAACCCAGAAGCCTTCATCCAGATTGCTCAGGAACGTGGTTATAACTTCACAATTGAAGAACTAGAGACTGAACTGAGCAAATTGTCTTCTGAAGAGTTAGCAGCGATCATCAATCCAGGGGTGAGGCCTAGACTCCATATTTATCCTAGATAATTCCTGATATGGAAGAGTGACACGCTCCCACACTTGCACTCGTTGGTAAGTGTGGGCTTCAAAAGCCAATCCCTCAGATTATTGACTGAGCTTTCCAGCGCTTTTAGCGGGATTGTCTTTTGTGTTGAGATAATTGCTCTACTATGTAGTCTGCCAGTTCTTGCTTGAGGGTGCTACTTGCAGTTCTTTGATAAGTTCTTCCTGTTTCTTGCATAAACTTACGCTTCTCGCGCTCAGAAGATTTGAGTTTATTTCCTGGTTGTTTCAGCCCTTTTTGTAATTCCTCCCACGTCTTTTCACCCACAGCTTCACCTAGCTTTATAAGTGCATTCGGCAGTAATTTTTTCGCCTCTGCTTGAAAATCATCTTCTGTCTCCAGGGAAGAAAAATCAACATTACTAAAGTCGATATCGATTTGAAAGTTACTCATTGAATCGCCAAAGCTACATTAACGACTATACAAGAATGCAGATACACCGCTACAGTTCAGTGTTTTCCAGCCATTCCCTTATATATTCCATACCTTCTTCTAGAGTGATTTTTGGCTTATATCCTAGTTGGGTTTGTGCTTTTTTGATCGAATAAGCATGAGGACTCGTGGAAAAATCTACAGCTGCTGGAAAAATAATAGGCTTTAAACCCAAAATTCTCATTCTTAACCACTCCAACCGGATCAAAGACTTGACAATTGGCGCTGGTAGAGATAGAGGTGCGGGTACGTTTCCAGCTTTAGCTAAACGCGTGTAGTATTCTTTCCAAGAAGTTTCCTGTCCATCAGAGATATTGAAAGCTTCCCCATAGGCTTCTTTTTCGATGGCAAGGAAGATTCCATCGATTAAATTATCTATATATAAGTGGTTCATAACTCCCCTTCCCGCATCAGGTATAACAAATCTTTTTTGGCGCATCAGCGAAAGGGGACGAACAACCCAAGGGTTACTCCTTGGGCCATAAACAGCCGTCGGTCTAATAATAATTACACCAAAATTTGGTGGTGCATTTAACTTTAAGATTTCTTTTTCACTTTCTATTTTTGTCAAAGAGTAAGGATTATTTTCGCTACGGAGTGGCCCTTCTTCTGTAACCTGATTGGGATAGATAAAGCCATATACTATGACGCTTGAAAGGTGAACAAAAGTCTTAACTCCAGCATTCATAGCTGCTTTGGCGATGTTGAGAGTACCACCAACATTGACATTACGAAACTCCTCTAGCGATCCTCCTTCTTTAACAAGGGCGGCTGTATGTAGCACAATGTCTACTCCTTGACAAGCTTCTTGTGCTACAGCTGGATCGCAAATGCTACCAACAAGTACTTTTGCGCCTAGACTCTGGGCTATTTTGGCATTCTTGGGATCATTTTCTATCCCTCGAACATGCATTCCTTGTGCGATCGCTAATTCGGTAGTACGTAAGCCAATAAATCCACCTATTCCTGTGATCAGGATAGTTTGATCTTTGAGGTTCATAAATTAAAATATCCTTTGTGAAGCAAGAGATTTTTTGTCCCTAATCTCATGAACAAATATTTCAGGAGATAATTTATAAGCATTTTTGTTGGAGTGAATGAGATAAGCAATTTTGTAGTTGAAGTGAAAATTTTATGCCCTAATACTTATAGTAAATAAATCTTGATAAACGTGCAATATTTCATGTGGTATATCTATTTAATCGGCATTTTAAAGTATATTATTGAGAACATTTTAGTGAGAATAATAAGTGTCTTAAATAACCATTACTGCCTGATTCAAATCAATAGAAAAACCCGTTGAAGCGGGTTGAAAAAATCAAGTGATACTTGATGTGAATTAAAATTCTAACAAAACAAAATCATTGTTGGGAAATCGACTACAGATGCACACAGATAAACACCGATAGACACAGATAGATTATCCGTGTGCATGATTTAGTTCTAAGCTACATTTAGGAAACCATTTTGAAGCAAGTAGGTAGAGTAGGTCATAAATAATTGTGTATCCATTGCTGGACAAACAATACCACTACCAGCAAGTGCATTGAGGGTTGCTTCACAATTAATAATTGGTCTTCTACTTTGCAGGTACAAATCGGGAATAGTGATTTGTTCTTCTGACCAACGTTCTAATAAGAAAGGTCTGAGGGTATACAAAGGATTCTCTGCGGAAGAAATATCATTAATTAATTTTGTTTGCCATTCTTGATAAGGAATTGTTTGAATAGCAAAACCCAGAGAATCCATCCATGCAAGTAAATCAGAGAAAGGAACAGGTGCAGGATGCTGTAAGTGGAATGCTTTCCCTAAAGACTCTTCTTGTTTAGAGAGATAAACAATAGATTTGCTGACATAATCAACAGGTGATGCATCCAACCTATAATCTACATCTGGGAAGTATCCCATCTGGATACAACCTTTAATTACCAAGTTGATAAAATCATCTGTATTACAAATACCTGTTTGACTATCTCCTGCGATTAAAGGTGGTCTGTGGATAGTTACAGGAAGACCTCTTTCGCGAGCAATTATGACTAGTTTTTCTGCTACCCATTTTGTTTGCGAGTAACCCAGAAAAATACCTTGCCAATGCTCAAAGCTATCATCTTCTTTGACTATTTTACCAGCATAAAATGGTGATTCAAATACAGCGACACTAGACACATAATGTACTGGCTTGACTTTAAAAAGACACGCCAAACGCAATACTTCTTGTGTGCCTAAAACATTCGGTGTTTTGAGTGCAGAATAGGGATAAACATAATTGAGTGTTGCGGCACTGTGATAAATACTATCAAGATTAGCGGCTAGCATTTCAAAGGCTTCTTTGCTAATTCCTAATAGCGGCTGAGATAAATCACCAATTACTGGCATAATTCTCGGACGGAATATTTCATTCCAAAGTCCATAACTTTGCAAATTTTTCTTGAGTTTTTGCTTACCTTCTTCTGGATGAGCAGCACGTACTAAACAATAAATATCAGCATTGGTTTGCTGTAGCAGTTCGTAGATTAAAAAAGCTCCTAAAAATCCTGTTCCACCTGTGATAAATACATTCTTTGGTTCACTTGTGAACACAAAAGAACCAGATGCAGGACGGATATTAGGGTCAAGAACAGCTTCAGCACTTAAATCTAAAATCGGAGCGACATTTTTAACTGCAACAGTGTCTTCTACATCTGATGCTAATTCTTGTGATTCTTCGGCTAAACGCTGAGAAAGTGAGGCAATAGTTGGATAATGCCATAATAATGTCGGAGCTATTTTAAATCCGAGCATTTTTTCGGCTTTTGTGACAATTAGCATCGCCTGAGTAGAATCCAAACCATAAGTATCTAATGGCTGTTCTGTATCAACTTGCTCTGCTTCTACCTGGAGAGTTTCGGCAAGATTAGATAACAACCAAGCTTGAATTTCTGCTGCTGTTAAAGATTTTTTTGCTGTCATCATATTTAGGCTTCCAATGTAGAATTCACAGGTTTATACTGAGTGTAGTAATTTGGAATTTGCAGCCCTTGAGTTTTCAAACTTTGAATTCGGTATAAGTAGGCAGAACCTATCATGAGATGGTTAGCAACATCCACGACGCGGCGATGATTTGGATCTGCTAGATAGGAACCTCGGACCCAGTCATTAAAGCTACCTATAGCTGGACCACACCAAATTTGATAATCAACTTCTCGACCTTTTTCTCCAGCATGAGACCAACGAGAAGATAACCCTAAATACCAACGGAAAATTAACGCCATTTTTAATTTAGGATTATTCACAGCTTTCCCCAATTTCTCTGGATTTTTTTGGGATAAATAAGAAACTGTTTCTTCCCAAACTTGAGCAAGTGGCTTGCGAAAAACTTGTTTTTCTAGTTTCTCTCTTTCTTGACTAGGAATCTCATCAATTGAGTTATAATTCCTGTAGATTTCATATAATTTTTGAGCGCGGAGAGGAAACATTGTACCGCGTTTGAGGACTTGCAGTTTTACCCCCATTTCAAACATATCTGCGGCTGGAGCCATCATCACATCAGCCATATCTGCTTGTGCTAACAATTGCTTAGTATGCTGACAACTTCCGGCTTCAATACATGATTGATTAATTGAACCTGTCACCACATATGCAGCACCCATCATAAAAGCAGCTAAAGCAGATTGTGGTGTAGCAATTCCACCTGCAACCCCCACTCGGATAGGTTTTTCATAATTATATTGTGCTTGAATTTCATCCCGTAAAGCCACAATTGAAGGTAGCAAACAAACTAAAGGACGATTATCAGTATGCCCACCAGAATCTGCTTCTGCTGTAATATCATCAGCAAGAGGAATTTTGGCTGCTAAATTTGCTTGTAATTCACTGATTAATCCTTGTGCAACCAACTCTTGCAACATTTTTTGTGGCGCTGGTTGCATAAATTTAGTTGCAACTTCACGGCGGGAAATTTTAGCAATGATTTTGTTTTTTATTTCAATTTCATTAGCTGAATTAACACCTAATCCTGCGGCACGGTAATAAACTATGTTGGGAGTAATATCTAAAAATGCTGAAGCTTCTATGGTTCTTACCCCATATTTGAGGTATAAATCTACAGCACCGCGTTCTAGTGCAGGTTCATTAGGACTATGAATTAAATTGAAAGCATAAGGTCCATTTGGTAAGGCGTATTGGATGCGGTTAATAGCGATTTCCAAGCGATTTGGCGGTAATCCACCCGCACCAAAGGAACCCAAAATTCCCTCTTTTCCTAAAGCAATGATCATTTCTTCTGAGGCGATTCCACCAGCCATTGCACCAGTGGTGTAGGCATATTTCACACCATGAAAAGCGAGAAAATTCGGGTCTCCTAACTGTTGTAATCTTATGGGTGGAATTACCATCAACAGTTCAATTTGTCCTGTTTTACCATGATCAAGAGGAGACAAATAACCGTCGTTGGTGACACCAATTTTGCCGTCAACTTTAACAATGTAACAAGGTTGATCTAATGTCAGGAGTTTTTCTTTGATTGTAATGGGGTCAAAGGCTACGCAATCTAAGGAACCTTTCCATAGTTGATTGAAGTTGGAGGGAGAAGTATAAAATTCAAGACCATTTTCTAGTACCGCATCTATTGTTTTCACGGTAGTGATTCCTCGAAGTAAAATATCTGATGAAAAGAGGGGAACGAACCACATAGACGCGCTTTACTCGGCTACCTACGGTAGGCGCGTTAGCCACTCCGTGTCTACCCGCAGGGTAGGACGCAAAGGACACAAAGAAGAGAGATGACGGGAGAAATTAGTTGTGATTTTTGGTAAAATTACTTGCTAAAATCTTTGCGAACTTTGTGTTCTTTGTGGTTCGTTAGATAAAACACTATCTGGGTGGTAATAAAATATTTTCAGCAACCTTTACTCACTTAGTAAATTTTCAACACAAGCAATTTGTAATTGAATTAGTTCGCTGATTTGCTGGCTAAATTCCTGACGAGATTGTAGGAAAGTGTCATGGGTTTTATGAACTTGGAAATTATTGGCGTTTAGTTGTTGGTAATGAGATTGATTGAGGAGGGTAATGGGTTGGGTAATGATCTCAGGATTTGCTGTTGACTCAACAAATTGTACTTCTGCTTTTGGCTGTAAGCTGTTATCCATGATATTTTGTATCGGCATTTTTTCTGCTTGAGTCGCAGGAGGGTTGATGAGTTGAGATTTTTTGGTAGTTGTGGAGATATTGCGGAAGAGTTGTTTGTTTTTTTCTGTTAAGATTTTGTCGGTAATACTTTGTCCACCCAAGGTAACTTTTTTGAGGGTGAATTTGGATTTTTTACTAGTTTCTGTTACTTGGGTGTAGAGTGGTGATAGGTCAACAGAAACTTGATGACTGACAAGTTTTGCTAGGGCTTTGACGATACCAGAATGATCGTCTAAACCTCTGCGATTTAGGGATATGGTGATGTGTTGTTTGCTGCCGAGAATTTTATCTATCCAGCGTGAACAAATGTTACCTGCACCTGTTTCGATAAAGATTCTCGCCCCATCGTCGTAGACTCGGTTGACTAGGCGAGGAAAGTCTAGTTGTTGGGATAAACCTGTGGCGATACTGTTGGCGATCGCACTACTTTCCATTTTCACCGGGCCATACTCAGCAGCAGAGTAGAGGGTGACATCTGGTAGGTTTTTCTGGATTGGTAAGGTGTTGACTCTGGCGATTTCGCTATACTCGGAACCCATCGCTTCACAATGGATCACGTGATCGAAGGGAGCGCGGAAGGCGTTACAGCCTAATATTTGAATGATTCTCTCACAGGCTGCTGGTTGACCGGCGATCACGATTTCTTCTGGTGTGTTGATTTGAGTTAAGAAGACGCGCTTCTCATGTTTGAGGTATTCTCTGACTTGTGAAGGGGTTGTCATGAGAACATAGTTAGCCCAGAAGTTATTATCTTGGGTTGGAGGTAATTGCCAATACTGACGGACGGCTGTTTTTGCACCAGATAATCTGTCGGCGAATAGGGGTGAGGTGTGGAGGGCGCGGATTCCTTGGGTAAAGTTATCCCAGACACCTATTGCAGACATCATACTGGTTTCACCCAAGCTATAACCAAAGGCAAATTCGGGTTTGACTTGGAATTGCTCACGGATGATTTGGGTGATGAATCTGGTAAACAGCATGTCTACGTCGAAGATTGCTAGAGGATCATCGAGAAATTGCTGTTCTTTGGTTTCGAGTTGGCGAGATGAAAGTTTGTTTAAGCTTCTGGGGAAGACGACGCGAGAGATATCGGCGACGAGGTTTTGTAGTTCTTTGATGGCGATGTCGTCGAGGATGTTGGGGAATAGACGGAAGAGATTACGCGCAATACCTAGATAGGAATTGACTGCTGCTGGATAGACGTAAGCTACTCCCCCGCGTTTACCGAGTGGTTTGGCTGTAAAGTAACTTCCTAGTGGTGTTTGCCAATCTTGTTGTTTAGCAAAGGCGTTATCTATACCTTTTCTCGCGGCTGCAATTTCTCTGGTGAGTTCGTTTTGGTTATGTGCCAGAATTACTAGGATGTAGTTTGCACTCGGATCTAGTTTATAGTTGGCAAAAGCGAGATTAGCAGCGTTGGCGAGGGAAGTACCGTTAGTTACGGTGTTTTCGAGAGCATCAAGTTGGGTGAGTAAATCAGTGCGATCGCGTCCAGTAATTGGAAATAAGTAAAAGGGTGTTTGCTGCAAAAATCTGCTGCTGCGTTCTTGTTGTTCTGGTTCTTCTGATAAGATGGCGTGGGCATAACTGCCATCTATTCCTATGCTATTAATGGCAGCAATTCTTTTTGTAGCTTGTTTGTCGAGAAACCAAGGTCTTGATTCTGTCGCGACGTAGAAAGGAATATGAGGAGAATTCACTCTCCCTTGTTCCTGATCTTTAACTCCAGACCAATTTGGTGTACCTGGAATATATCTATAATAAAGACACAAAGCTGTCTTGATTAAACTAGCAATTCCCGATGCAGTATATGTATGACCGATATTAGCTTTAACACTGCCAATTGCATAGTTTAAATCATTGTCACATCCTGGATAAGCCTGAAGCAAACCTGTGATTTCAGCTTCGTCTTCTTGTTTGTTACCACTACCGTAAACTTCTAGATAGTTGACGTCAGATGGTTTGATACCAGCCATTAACAAAGCTTGCTGACAAACTTGGTGAACGGCTTTAGGATTACTATTTCCTAAACTATCTTGCACAAAACTGATTGCATCAACAGCTGCGTAAATGCGATCGCGCTCTTTTTTAGCAGTTTCATGGAGTTTTAAAACTACTGCACCTGCACCTTCTCCAACCATCCAGCCATTGACTTTTTGATCATAGCTGAGGGTATTTGCACCAGAATTAATTGCTGTTCTTTGATTTCGCAACAATACATTTTCCATCCCGCCAGCTAAATCAACTGCACCCACAAGTACAGCATCTGCTTCCCCAGTTGTGAGTAAATGTTGGGCAACTTCTAATACTTTGAAAGTCGAATTTTCACCCGCAGTTATAGTAAACGCAGGGGCTGTAAAATCCCACAGCGAAGAAATACGACTCGCCATAATATTAGCGATATAACTTACATATTCGCTGCTTTCAACGGGATGATGCATCCCATCTTTAACGATGGTTTCTAATTGATCAACTTTATCAGCTGGTAGAGAAATTTCTCCAGCAATTAAGCCTTCCTTAATTTGCCAATCTAAATTCCATCTTTGCTGTAAATGATGTGCAGAAAATTCCGTTTCCGCGGCAATTATTACTGCTACATTTGCACCTTCTTTAATGCCTGCGTCTTTCAAAGCACGTTCAGCAACTTTCAATAATAATAATTGTTGTTGATTGAGTTTTTCTAGTTCATTCGGCGGAATTTTACTAGAAACTGTATCAATTTCAAAATCTGTAATGTATGCGCCTAATGGGGGTTTACCATCAGCCAAGCCGTATTTTTTCAGTAACTCTGCTTCCTTTTCTATTCCGTACCATCTCTGAGGTGGTAGAGGAATAAAATGTTGTCTACCCTCGTAAATACTGCGCTCAAAAGCATCTAAACCATCACATCCACCAAAAAAAGCATCCATCCCGACAATCGCGAGTTTAGCGGGGTGTAGGAATTCTTCTGGTGTTACCGATTGTGTTGTATTTCCTTGTTCTAAAATCATATGAGCATTAGTTCCGCCCAAACCAAATGCACTGATAGCAGCGCGTTTTATCGGTTGATTTTCCGGCCAATTGGTGGTGTTGGTGACAATTTGTTGCGGTGAGACAACATTGTTGTCTGTACCCATCGGTTCTGTAATATTGATTGTGGCTGGAATTACGCCATTAGACATGCTCATCAGCACTTTAATTAAACTAACGCTGCCAGCAGCTGTCAGCAAGTGACCGACGTTAGATTTTACAGAACCGAGTAAAGGTGTAGCTTGGTATTTACCGAAGAAGGTTTCTATTGATTGGGACTCGGTGGTATCGCCTAACAACGTGCCAGTCGCATGGCATTCCATGTAATCTATATTGTTAGGATTAATCTGTGCTTCTTGGTAGGCACGCTCAAAAGCAAGGGTTTGTCCTTTAGTATTGGGACTGAGTAAGTGTTTACCCCGTCCATCATTAGAAAGACCATTACCCGTGATGGTAGCATAAATGCGATCGCCATCTCTCACAGCATCACTATATCGCTTCAGTACCACCATCCCGGCGCCTTCCGCAGTCAGCATCCCCCGCGATAATTTATCTAAGGGACGACTGATATCATCGTTTTCGGGATATCCTTGAATTCCAGAAAACAACATTCTAATAAATAGCGGATCTGCACAGCTGATACCACCAGCTAACATCAAATCAGCTTTATGTGTCCACAAATAATGAGATGCCAACCTGATAGAATATTGTGGCGATGAACAGGCAGCATCGATACAAAAATGTATATTTGATAGTGAGAAAGCTTGAGCAATAATCGCCGCTGGTAAGCCTGAGATCATCGCATTGTAGAATGACGCTTCCTCAGATGAATTCAAACCAGCTAAATCAAAGTCTTGTTGTTGTAATAGTTCTCTGACAGCGGGTGTCAGGATTTGTTGATAAATTGGTGCAAATAATTGATTAGATGCTTTGGTGGGGAGAGAGAGTGTACCTAATATGACTCCACATTGAGAGAGAATAGATTCTTGATTTAAATAACCACTATGCTGCAAAGCTTGTTTGGCAACATGCAGTGACCATTTAAAGGTATTATCTAGTTTTTCTAGTAATTCTGCTGGTAGTTTGTACCCTGTATGATCAAATTGAAAATTGCGGAGGAATCCGCCTTTGAGGGAGTAAATTTTATCTGGTTTGCCTTTGCTTGGTTCGTAAAATGTTTGGGGATTGACTCCGAGTTCTTGGGAAGTTAAAGATGATGTGGAATCTTTTTTTTGAATGAGATTTTGCCAAAATTCTTCAGGATTTTTGGCATTGGGAAATAAGCATGAGAATCCGATAATAGCGATTTTTTCCACAGATATTCTCCTAATATTATTATTTCTTGGTGTCTTTGTGCCTTTGTGGTTAAAAAAAGAAATTTTGAAACACGAAGACACTAAGACACAAAGGAAGAAAACTATGCCTTCGGGCGCATTAATTTGGCTGGGAAAATAATGCCTTTTCCTCCAAGAAGTTGTGAGTAGATTTTTCCTTGTTGATCATGTACGAAGAAATCAGCAATTACGCCTGTTTGTGTTTTGCTTCTGACTTCGCAGGAGACGTAGAATGGTTCGTTGTGGGGGGTTTTGGCAAATTGTTCGTATTTTTCTTGTTGTCCTGGTAAGCAAATTTCTTGATGGTAATGATTTAGCCAAATCCATAAGGGATGAGTACTCAAATCAGTTGTGAATCCATTAATCCAATATGCGGGAAATTGTCCTTGTTTGGTTTTGTCGATTTCTTGCCAAAAACATTCGACGGTGATTTTCTCGGAGTTAATGTTTATAATTCTTCTGAGTTGTTGAAAAGCTGGCCCATGAAATAATGCTGATTCTCCTGTTTGATAAAAGTCTTTACCTGTGGTGGTAATGATATTATCTTCTGTTAGGTTCAGTTTTTCATAGATAGGGGCGGGAGGAATATCACGCAGGAGTTTAACTTGTGTGCTGAAGTGATATATGCTTTTACTTTCGGGGTTTTTACTCCAGATTTTGCACAGGAAATTTATTTCGTTATTATCGAGGTTTTTGGATGTTTCTTGTAAGTCGAGAATGTATTCATCTGCGAGGGTTTCGTTAAAGGTAATTCCTTTAAAAATTCGGAAATCTGTGCTACTGAATGCTTTATAGCCTGGATATAATTTTTCACAGACATCAGACATCCATGAAACTGCACAGGTAGCTGGTAAAACAGGATTTCCAGCGATGACATGATCCTGTAAAAATGGATTTGCTTCAAGTGTAAGTTTGCGACGGATGCGATAGCTACGAAGTTCAGTATCTAAAGGCGCAGCTGGTGTAGGCATGGGGCTGCCAATCACAACTTGTGTGGTATTGTGATTAGCATTACGCAGTTCTCTAACTAACATTTGTGTCCCAGCTTCTACTGGGATAATATCAATACCCCGACGCGCAAATTCTTTTTTCAATTCTGCTGTTACCATCCCGCTATCCCAACCTCCCCAGTTAATCGCAACAACGTGAGATTGGGGATATTGTTGTTTGAATAAATGTGCTGATTTGTTGAGAATTTCGTTAGCGATCGCGTAATCAGATTGTCCGATATTACCATAAAAACCAGTTACGGAAGAAAACAAAATTAAATGCTCAATCTGACTAGGTTTTACACAAGCTAAAATATTTTCTAGCCCTTGAACTTTGGCTGTATAAACTTTTTCAAAATCCTGTTCTGTTTTCTTTTCAATTAATTTATCGGCTAAATTACCAGCACCATGAATAATACCTGTAATTTCACCCATGCGTTGAACAGTAGCAGTCAGTTTTTGATTTAAAGCTGAAGTATCAGTGACATCTACACTAATATATTCGGCTTGTCCACCTGCTTGTTGAATTGCTGCTAATGTTTCTTTAATTTCTCGACTCGATGCTATTTGATTATATAACTTCTGCACACTCATGGGTGTGGGCTTCTCTCCAGTGGAAAGAAGATATTCCATGATGCGTTTTTTTAATGTTGCTTCATCAAAACAATTTTGAGCAAAATCTGGTTCTGTTTCTAAAAGTTCAGAACGTCCTAGCAAAATAAACTTACAAGGATGCTGCTGTGCTAATCTAATTGTACATTTAGCCGTAATTCCCTTAGCCCCACCACTGACCAAGAAAACAGATGTAGGGCGAATCTGAGTTGCTGTAATCATAACTTATCCTTCCGCAGAGATAATTTCAATAAATAAAGTTGAAAATACTTGGTGTCTTGGTGTCTTGGTGGTTAAAAAATATTGAAACACATAGACGCGCCAGCGGCTTCCCGCAGGGTAGGCACTAAGACACTAAGTGTATTGCGCCTATTAACGGGATTTTTTTGAGGAGAAGGTTTGAAAGCGATCGCCATTATTAAAAATATCACCATCATGATCGCTATGATTATTGGTAAAGGAACAAAACTGTTCTCTTGAGATTGAGATTGTGAATTAGAACTTGTATTTAATTTATTACTAGAAGACGAACTAGAACTAGAATCTGAACTTGATTTGTTACTAGAATTAGAGTTAGAACTGGAACTAGAACTAGATATAATATTAGAAGATGAACTCAAATTAGAATTAGGCTCAACTAGTCTAACATCACCAAGGTCTTTTTGCTTTGAAGATAGTTTTATCGAAGAGTTATAATTTTTGTATCCATTGGCTTGAATAGATAATTGTGCCTGCAAAGAATTGCTGTTATTAAAGTTAATTGTTAATCGATATATCCCTTCCAAATCTGTGTAGGTAATCACTGAATTACCTGCATATGTTAGTAAAACTTTCGCTCTACTAATCGGGGCTTGTTTTTTTTGGTCAATAACGCGACCAAGAAAAGTAATTGTTTGATGCTTGGACATATTTTCTGTCGCATATGGGAAGTGGAAGTAGATTTTGAAGACGTGGAGAGGGGGAGATACGGTAACGCGGAGAAATAATCTGAAACTCTCTCGCTTCCGTGTCTCTCCTTCCCCGTGTCTTATTTATCGAGTACGCTAACTAAAGTTACTCTTCCTTGAGAACCATAGGCTACTTCGGTAAGATAACGATTGGGGTCGTGAAGTTCAGCAAATATGTGTTGTGCTGATGTTTCGGCGCTAAGATCAGGACTAAGGTCTATTGCCCGACAATATACTTTTGGCCATTCCCAAATCATGGTTTTGGTTAATCCAAATAAACCTGCACCAATCGCCCCAAAGTTAACTTTGTGTTCAACTCCAAAAGCCCCGTCTAGACGTGCTACTGTACAGAAACAACTGCGTCCGTGATAGGCTGCTGCGTTGAGGGATTTTTTCAGGTGTTTCGCCATGAAGAAGACTTGCTTAATAATCGCTTTTTCTGCTGGGAAATAAGCAATCTTACTGTTGTGGGTAGTCTGGAAGACGGGGTGAATGTGAATAAATGCGCCAACGTTACCGTAATGCGTGGCGATCGCTGCTAGTTGTTGTTGTAGATGTTCCTCAGTAGAATCTTGTAGGGTAACGCGATTCACACCTGCTGGTAAGGGCGATTTTTCGGGAACTAGGGACGGAGGTAAGTTTAAGACTACTACTTTCCATCCCCGTTGACTCAATAACTCAGCAACTTTGGTAGTGGTGAGGGAACCATCATCGGTGATTAAGGCGATGTGTCCCTCTGGTATGGGGGATTCCCAAAAGTCGGGGGGTGGGAGAATTTGCAGCTTGGCTGGACGACGTTGGACGTTGGGTACTAACTCATCTGGCTGGTTAACAGATTCATGTTGCTGCTTTTTTTTTTCAGCCCCAGCTAGTTTCTGGAGGTACTCAACTATTTGACCGATGGTGCGTAGTTCTGCTAGTTCTTCCACATTACTCGGTTTCGGTAGGTCGGGATATTTTTCTTGTAACGCTCCCATAATTTCTACCCGTTTAATCGAGTCAATTCCCAAATCTGCTTCCATATCCATGTCAAGTTCTAACATCTCGACTGGATAACCTGTTTTTTCGCTAGTAATAGCTAACAGGGTTTCAGGTAAGTTACTTAAGTCAATTTCTGCTGCGGGAGTGGCTGTTTCGGTAACGGTGATGATTGGTTCGGCGGCGACTGCAACACTTGCGTGAACAACGGTAGAGTCGTTGCTGAATTCAGGTACAGATATAGAAGACACTTCTGAAGACGCGGAGAAATTATCAAAAATATTCCCCGTGTCCCCCATGTCTTCCTTGTCCTCCTCTTCCCAATTTTGAATTTTGAATTTTGAATTTTGAATTGTTTTGTCTCCCTTCTCCTCTACCAACGCGGGGGTAAAAACTAACGATTGTAGATACTGGACAATTTGACCGATGGTACGTAGTTCCGCCAGTTCTTCTACATTACTTGGCTTGGGTAAGTCGGGGTATTTTTCTTGCAATGCACCCATGATTTCTACTCGTTTTATCGAGTCAATTCCCAAGTCTGCTTCCATATCCATGTCGAGTTCTAACATCTCGATGGGATAACCAGTTTTTTCACTGGTGATGGCTAGCAGGGTTTGATCTAACTCAGATAGATCAATGGTTGGTGCTGATGGTACTAATGTTGCTGGTGGTAGTGGCTGTTGAGTAATTACTGGTTGCGGTGGTGCGCTGATGGTCGGTGTGTTGGGAGTGGGAGAGGAGGAAAGTGGGGTAGTTTCTGGTTTTACACTTGTTGTACCGTTTTGAATAACAGTCTCAGTTACAGCTTGGGGCTTGCTTTCTGATATCTTGACACTGGCTGGGACTGGGCTGTCTTCTTTAACAGCAAGAGTTTGACTTTCTTGGATTTTGGCAACAGGGGGAACAGGAATCTCTACTTTAGCAGGTATACTTACCTGAGCAGAAATTACTGGTTGAGTGGTTCCATCCTCGGTGATGAGTTGGGAGTATTCTTGCTGAACCAGTTGGAAGAAGTTTTTGGTGTATTCTACCTGATCTTTGAGATATTGTTGATGAATGCGTAGGGTTTCACCTTGTTGGGCGTGAAACTGCATCATGCTACGGTCTAAGCTTTCGATGATGCTTGGTTTCAGCTTGGCTGCATCTGGTGAATTTTTACCGTTAGCAAGCAGGGAATTCTGCTGCTGCATCAGTTGGAAAAATGTCTTAGCATATTCCATCTGATGGTTCAGGTAGTGGGAATGAACTTGTAAATTCTCGCTTTGATTTTGTTGAAACTGTGTCAGGACGTACTCTAAGCTTTCTAAAACTCTTTGGTAATTTACAAGTTTATCTGGGATTTCTGGTTGCATCGGGGAACGGGGATCGGGAATCGGGGATTGGGGGGATTGGGAGATGGGGAGAGTGGGGGAAGTGTGGGGTGTGTGGGAGGTAGGGATTAGGGGTTGGGAATTACCGTTACCGTTGCTTTTTACCACTTCCCCTTTAACCATCTGAACAGTGTTTTCTACCAACTGGGGTTGTTTGCTGTGTCCGTTAGTACCGTTAGTATTGTTAGTCTGTGGCAATGCGATCGCACTTGTGGAAACAGAATTAGAATTATGCTGCAATTTTACTGTTTTCCCGTTCTGCAATGCTTGCTCAAATGCCATTTTCGTTTTGTCTGATACGTAGTTACTACCGCATAATTTAACGTTCAAACCTTTGTTTTTCGGCGGTTCGGCTATTACTGGTGGTAGTTGGTAGGGGTCGAGGTTTTTCAGAGACATCCCTGCAACCCGCAACTGTACGGCGGCTTCGCGCACAGAACGATCGCTGTTCTTTTGGGCGCTGGGGTTGAGTGCGATCGCCATATGGGGGCGATCGCCTAAGATATCTTTGATTAAGTTGGTGAGAATGTTTCTTGGCCCAAATTCTACGAAGCAGTAACCCCCAGCAGCGTAGATATTTTCGATTTCCTGTTTGAACAGTACGGAGTTTGAGAGGTGGGTTTCGAGGGTTTTTTGAATGACTGCTGGTTCTTTGGGATATTCTTTTCCTGTGACGTTGGTGTAAACAGGAATTTGGGGAATTTGGAAGTTGACGTTTTTGATCGCGATCGCAAAGGATTTTTGAGCAAAAGCAATTAGCGGTGTGTGGAAAGCTGCGGATACTGGTAAAGAAACAGCTGCATATCCTTGTTTGTGT
The DNA here is from genome assembly GCF_041928655.1 of Pelatocladus sp. BLCC-F211. Lineage (NCBI taxonomy): Bacteria > Bacillati > Cyanobacteriota > Cyanophyceae > Nostocales > Hapalosiphonaceae > Pelatocladus > Pelatocladus sp. BLCC-F211. The sequence continues at coordinate 27,924 of NZ_JBHFLM010000057.1, forward strand.
AATGCATCCTTTACTTGGGTAATAGCGTTGGTGGGGCCTGCTAATACGACTTGGCGGGGTGAATTAAAGTTGGCGATCGCCACCTGGGGATAATTCCTCAGTACGGCTTCTACTTTACTCAAGTCTTCTTTTACTGCCAGCATTGCTCCTGTATCATAATTCGGATCTTGGGGTGCTGCCATTGCTTGTCCCCGTGCTTTCACGAGTAAGCAGTAATCTGCATCACTCAACACTCCCGCCGCCCACAATGCTGTGAGTTCACCAAAACTGTGTCCAGCAACGAAATCTGCCTTAAATCCAGATTGTTGCAGGATTTTATACATCCCTGCACTTAACATCCCAATCGCAGGTTGAGCATATTGTGTCCGTTGTAATGCTGCAATTTGGGCATTCTTTTCTGTCTCTTCAAATACGGGATGGGGAAAAACTATCTCAGATAGTGGCTGCAAGTTATCTTTGCATAACAAGCTATCCATGTAGCCATACAGATTCCGCATTTCCGGGAAATTCATGACTAATTCCCGACCCATATTCAAGTATTGCGAACCCTGACCGGAAAATAAAGCTACTACTTTTCCGGCTAATTCCATACCAGAGGCGCGGTAGTAAACACCTTGGGGATGTTCCCAGGATGTTGCAGTTGCTTTGTTTTTCAACAAGTCGATACTTATTTGTAGTAACTTGCAAGCCTCAGCACTATTCTCAGCGACAAAACCAACCCTAGCAGCACCCTGGGGAATTTCTTTAGTTTTGCAAGCTTCGACCAACTCTAGATAATGTTTATTACCCGCATCAGACTGCAATTGAGCTAAGGTTTCCTGACAACTGCTTAATAACTCCGCCGGAGTTTGAGCAAACAGGACTACTTCACTAGGCGCGGTGTGCAAGCGGTAAGCTTGGTTGTGTTCGCCTTCGTATTCTTCCAGAACGACATGGTAGTTTGTACCACCAAAGCCAAAGGAACTGACACCCGCCCGTCTTGGTGCTTCCCCTTCTGACCGAATCCAGGGTCTTGTCTCTGTATTTAAATAGAAAGGTGAATTCTTGATCTGGAGTTTGGGGTTGGGTTCGGTAACATTAATTGTGGCTGGGAGGATTTTGTGGTGGAGTGCCAAAGCAGTTTTGATCAAACTCGCCGCACCAGCCGCCGCTTTTGTATGTCCGATTTGGGATTTGACTGTACCAAGGGCGATGTGATGTCTTTTGGAGCTATTTTCTCCGAAAAATTCTCGTAAAGACCCGAATTCGGTTGGATCACCCGCCATAGTCCCTGTACCGTGGGCTTCAATCAGGGAAACAGTTTCTGGCGTAAACCCTGCATCTTCGTAGGCGCGACGCAATGCTTGTACCTGTCCGGCTTGGCGAGGGGCGTAAATACTTTTATAACGTCCATCGCTGGATGTACCGATACCCTTGATGACTGCATAGATTTTATCGTTGTCTCGTACCGCATCTTCTAAGCGTTTGAGAACAACCATACCGATACCTTCACCCAACATCATGCCATCAGACTGGGTATCGAAGGGTCTGACGACGCCGCTAGGAGTCACCGCCGGAGTTTTGCTAAAACTGATATAAGCTGTGATCGAGTTGTCAGTGTCAACGCCGCCAGTCAGCATCATGTCACAACGATGCTCGACTAACTCGCTAACTGCCATTTTCAGGGCTGCGAAGGAACTAGCACAAGCAGCGTCAACTGTGCAATTTATCCCGCCTAAATTCAAACGGTTAGCAATGCGTCCAGAAATGACGTTCGCTAACATTCCGGGGAAGGCGTTTTCATCCCACTTGACGTAAGCGCTTTTGATTTTTTCAATCACTTTTTGGGTATCTTCATCAGATAAGCCGCTACTTTTGAGGGCTTTTTCCCAAATTGGATATTGCAGACGCGCAGCCAAGGGAATCCCTAATTTGAGAGCTGCTGATCCTAAGATGACACCAACACTCTCGCGACTAAATTCCCGGTTTTCGCTATAACCAGCATCTTCCATCGCCTGTTTGGCAATTAGCAAGCTCAACAGTTGGGAGACATCTGTTACTTCTAAAATATTTGGCGGAATCCCAAAATCCATTGGGTTAAAATCAACATGGGGGAGAAATCCGCCTCTTTTGCAATAGGTTTTGTCTTCTGGTGTTCTGGGGTTTGGATCGTAGTAATCTTCCACACTCCAATGGGTGGGTGGAATGTCGGTTATACAGTCGAGTTTATTAACAATATTTTGCCAATATTCCCGCAAGTTTTTTGCTTGGGGAAATAAAGAAGCCATACCAATAATAGCGATAGGATTATGCTGCAATTTTCGGTTTATTTTTTCGATTCCCATAGACTTATCCGACATCCTTTTTTTGACCTCAAGAAACCTCACCACTGCCTTTTCACAATTGTTTATCTGTTCTTCCAATTGCGCTAAGGCAATCTCAATTGAATGAGCAGACATAGAAGATGATTAATTTTTGGTAATGTGGATGATATAACTGCTACAGTTTCTGTAGCGAATTAATGCAGCAGTTATCCTATGCACAAGGGCTAAATACTTGTATTGACATCAGCACCCAATAGCAAATGTCACCCTGACAATTTTTGATTTTTGATTTTTGATTTTTGATTAATATTTTTTGAAATATCAATTCTAAAATCGCCAATCTCAAATCGGTTCACTCGATGAAAATAATTTTGCTTGTGTCTGTTGCAATTAGATCAAAAATATTACACAACGCTCGACTCCTGAGATTGCGGTAATAAGTCGATGACGTTGTTGTAACTAGTAAAGTAGTCTTGCAGTGCGTTAGCTGCCTGACCCGTAAACTCTATCCATTCGTAATTATGGATATTGGGAGAGATGCTTTCACACTGGAATATTGGAAACTTAGGAGTAACTAAGAGAACAGAAACGCTTTTTACTTCTGAGCCAGTTTGATTATCTAGCTTAACTGCGGCAATGTAGCTGGTGTTAATAATAACGTTCTGAATCTTGATAAATGCCATAGCAGTTTCGACTTCCAAGATAATATATTCTATGAATTCTGTCAAACTTTATTTGACAAATCCGTTACAGAAAAATACCTCCTTTCATTTGAATTCATAAGCAATTAGTAAAATAATTGAACTAACTAGAATGTAGAAAGATAAAGCCGCTTCCTGATTGGATTTCAAGAGAGAGCATTTTACGTTTAATTCTGTTCACTTACTCAATCATTAATGATGGCATATGGACTTTCTTAGTGCGTAGTTATGTACTCTCAATAAATCATTCACTAACTAATAAGCCTTGTTGCCTAAAAGAACGACAATTAATACCAAGATTAGCATAGCCAGCATTAAATGGATTGTTCGTAGGAGGCAATTTTAGAAAAAATATAATTACAAATTTGAACAATCATTAAAAAGTAGCATTTCTTACTATTGCCTCAAAGTAAAAAGTAGAAGACGCCTATACTTCGGGAATAAATAGGCATCTCTTTCGCAATTATATTAATAAATAGCCTCAATAAAGATTGATTTTGGAATTAAATTAACAATGTGATCAAAAAAATGTGCAGTCAGTAAACATCAGTATATTTTTCCTGACAAGCTCATGATTCAGCTATCAATGATGCTGATTTTTTAATAAAAATAAACTAGACATATTAAGAGGTTATTAAAGTCAATATTTATTTACATTTTTTTGTTGGTCAAGGGTCATTAGTCATTGGTCGTTGGTCATTGGGCATCGGGCATTGGGCAACAAGTTATTAATTTTGACTTTTGACTTTTGACTTGTTTTGTCCCCCTTGTCTCCCTTCCCCCATCACCCCATCCCCACACTGATGTTAGCTTTTTTCCCAGCCCACTTTTCCCAACGGATAATTTCGCGACTGACTAATTCTGGGTTATGATCTCCGAGAAAACAGATGCGCCCCATCCTTTCACAAGCGCTCAAAATTTCACCATTTCCCATAAATGGAGCAATGACAAATTGATCTTGATGACTTGTATAAAAGTTGATCAGGTAATTAATTATTCCCTCTATACCTTCAATATGAATTGGTGTTTGCGGCTTAGATATGGATTGATGAGAAAAAATGCCAATATACAGGTTACTAATAATTAATTCATACTGATAAGGCATCCGAGTTTGGCTGCAAAACTCATAAATTTGATCTTGGGAACGTACGACTGCAACAATTCTTGCTTCATCAACCAAATAATCATGTTTCCAAGTGGGCGATAGAGTGGCGATCGCTAAAGCTGCATTCGATGGTAATAGTTGTCTAAAAGCTTTACTACTGGTATCACCACAATAAACTAAATGCCTACCCAGGACTAATTCATCACCAACTTTTACTTGCGGTTCCTTGAGAATAACGGTTGTTTTGTGTTCTGGCTGTTCTAAACGATTTGGCACTTTTTTAACAGCTGACTTTGCTTGTTTTTGGGCGATCGCACTTTTAAAGGCTAATAATTGTAACTCCTTTTGCTTGGCTCGTGATTCTGCTGCTAATTGGGCTTGTCGTTCGGCTTCTTGTTGTTCTCCCTTGGCTTTGGCTAGTTGTGCGGCTTCTTCAGCTTGTTCTGCTAAGGTACGTTCAGCAGTAGCAGTTCTGGCTATTTCTAACTGAGCCGTAGTACTTTTGGCTAATGGCGTTTCTTTAATGAGCTGTTTTACATCCGGATGAATAGCCTTAGCAATTTGTAAACCTTGCTGCAAAGTACGTTCAGAGAAACCTGTTTGTTTTGCGATATCTCTGGTAGTTTTAGCTGGTGGTGAAATGGTTGCACTACCTTTGAGGGTATATTGGTTATCTCCTGCTTTTGCTCTCAGTCCCATCCGTTGGAGAATTTGCTCTCGTTCCAACCACAGTTCATTACGTTCGAGAGGTTCTAACTCATTGCGGATCAAATTTTCGTCTATTTCCGCTAGACGAGATTGTTCAGCATCTTCATAATTAACAACATTGCACTCAATTTCTTCTAAACCTAGCATCTGACAAGCCGTCAAACGGTGCAATCCAGCAATTAAGTTGTAATGTTGATCTACCGTGATTGGGTTTAAAAGACCATTTGCTTGAATCGATTCTTTTAAATCCTTAACTTTCTCGCCATTTAATGGACGACGATTCACACCAATTTTAATTTTGTTTATAGATATCTTAGGCATAATTACTGTTTTTCTAAGTCGTCAGTCAGAATACCCGCAAGACGATAAACCCGATTTTATTTCAACAGTGCGATCAAAAACATTAATTTTATGAAAACTCTGATGAGGATGTCTTAATGCTTTACGGTTATTCGATTTTGGATTGATTCCACTGAGAAATTTGCGGGCTTCTACCTTGCTCTTACAGCCTTATTGAAGCCAATGCTCTTAAAAAAGTTCCCCGATGAGGTGTGGGGAATGTGGGAAGACAACGCCAGAAAAATTGCCCCCTTGTCCACGCCACGTCTACAACGCAGTGGCTCCCCTTGTCCCCGCTCCCTTATCCCCGATCTCCGATCCCCTGCTTGACAACATCAAAGTTTTTTGCCATATTGGAAGGCGAGTTTTTGATGCCCATATCATTGCCGCTTCGTTTTGAACTCAGATTTTTTTAGACGTAAAAGTTTTCTAAATTAGTATTGTTATTGTTCAGGGCCTACTTTACCAGATATCTACCAAGAGTAAAATTGAGAAAATTTTGGTGTAACGCTACTGTTGATTGTGCGATCAATTACATTTAACTAGGTCGGCACAAATAAAGCAAAAAGCGCGAGGGTCATCATTCGTTATTTGTCATTCGTCATTTGTCATTTGTCATTTGTCATTGCTAAGGGTTTCTATTAATCAGTGAACAGTTAACAGTTAACAGTTAACAGTAAGTAATTAAATTTGATAACTGATAACTGATAACTGATAACTGTAATTTCTCGCAGTCATTGTTAGTCTTTTGTTGTTTGTTGTTTGGTACTTCAAGCACCAACCATCAACAAGCAACAATCAACTATCAACAACCTACTATCAATATCAACCAACAAAAATATGACAGCAGACAAGAAAAGCTTGTTCTTCGCAAAACCTTTAACTAGGTGGGGAATTTTTTTGGCGGTTTCCATAGCTTTTGCTACCGGCTTAGTGTCTTTCTTCAGTTTGTTACTGCTTCGCTCCCAAGTTCAAACCGAATCACAAAAGCCTGTGAAAGCTGCGCCTGCAAGAGTTGCTGTGACTGCTTTAGGGCGTATTGTACCTGATGGTGAAATCACTCAATTGTCTGCTCCCAGTTCACTAAGTGGTGTACGAGTAGAAAAGCTTTTAGTGAAAGAAGGAGAGCAAGTAAAAGCAGGTCAAATAATAGCATTACTGGAAGGATACACCCGTACTCTTGTAGCTGTACAACAAGCCTTAGACAGTGTGACAGTGGCTCAAGCTAAACTAGCACAGGTCAAAGCTGGGGCGAAAACAGGCGATATTGATGCTCAGAAAGCAGCGATCGCTCAGATAGAATGGCAATTACAAGGGGAAATCACCACCCAACAAGCAGCGATCGCCAGTCTCCAAGCCCAAGTACAAAATGCCGAAACCGAAAACAACCGCTATCAACAACTATATAGAGAAGGTGCGATTTCTGCATCTACAGCAGAGAGCAAAGCTTTGCAACTGAAGACCTTGCAACAGCAACTAGCTGAAGGTCAAGCAGCGCTTACCCGTTCTGTTGATACTCTCCAAGAACAACTCAGAGAATCTAAAGCCAAACTAGGAAGTATAAAAGAGGTGCGTCCAACAGATGTGCGCCTAGCAGAAGCCGAACTCAAGAGTGCGATGTCTGCTGTGAAACAAGCACAAGCCCAGCATGAATTAACTTACGTAAAATCTCCAGTCAGTGGTAAAGTTTTGAAAACTCACGCCAAATCAGGAGAAGTAGTCGCCACAAACGGTATTGTAGAGATCGGTAAAATTTCTCAAATGTACGCGATCGCAGAAGTTTACCAAACAGATATTCAAAAAGTACGTATAGGTCAAAAAGCGATCATTACTAGCACCGCCTTTCCTGGCAAAAAATTACAAGGAACTGTCAGCGAAATAGGTTTACTCGTTGACAGACAAAATATCTTAAGTGTCAACCCTGGTGCAGATACAGATCGCAGAGTCATTCAAGTCAAAATCCGCCTCGATAACCCAGCAGATAGTCAACAAGTCTCTGGTTTAACCAACTTACAAGTAGATGTGGCTATTAAAATTTAGCTACTCCCAGCATAGTTAAATCACTCACAAAACAAAGTAGCTAGGCTGGTTTTTTACAACTAATTACTAACCACTAACTACCAATTACCAATTACCAATTACCAAATCATGGTTTTTAAAATTCCTCTGGGATGGTTGCAACTAGTCAGAAACAAAATTCGTTCTCTAGTAGCTGTAGCTGGCATTGGTTTTATTGTAATTTTGATGTTTATGCAACTTGGATTTCAAGATGCTCTTTACTCTAGTGCTACCCAGGTGCATCGCAATCTCCGAGGCGATTTATTTTTAGTCAGTGCTCAATACAAATCTTTGACTGCAATTCAAAGCTTCTTTCGGACTAGATTGTATCAAGTTTTGGGGTTTGATGGTGTAGAGTCAGTTAGCCCTATATATTTGGGATTTGCTAAATTTAAGAACCCCGAAAATGGCGAGAAATATTCAATCTATGTGATTGGTTTTGAACCAGGAAGACCAATCATGAATATGCCGGAGGTTGAGAAGAATATAGATAAAATCAAAATTCCTGATGTCGTACTTTTTGACCGCAATTCTCGTCCAGAATTTGGACCAGTTGCCAAGAAATTTGTTCAAGAAAATACCGAACAGATACTAGAAATTTTTCCCTTTGATTCCTTAAGAGGTTATAGAGTTAGAGTTGGTGGTTTATTTAGTTTAGGGCCATCCTTTGGTGTGGATGGAAACTTGATAGTCAGTGACACAACTTTCTTAAGGATATTTCCTGATAGTCGTCCTTCAGAAATGATTGATGTCGGTGTAATTTCACTACAACCAGGTGCTAATCCCCAAAAAGTAATAGCAGAATTGCGAGCTAATTTACCCAACGACGTCAAACTTTTTACTCACCAAGAGTTTATTGATTTTGAGAAAGAATATTGGGCTACAAGAACACCAATTGGTTTCATACTCAATCTCATGCTTTCAATGGCTTCAGTGGTTGGTGTGGTAATTGTTTATCAAATTCTTTACAGTAATATCTCCACTCAACTAGTCGCTTATGCAACATTAAAAGCCATAGGTTATGAAAATAATTACTTATTAAATGTTGTGTTTCAACAGGCTTTTATATTGTCAGTTTTAGGTTATATCCCAGGGTTTTTTCTATCTATCTTCATATATGATTTTGCTATGGAAGCAACTAAACTACCCATCATGATGACTACTCAAAATGCAGTAATTGTTTTCATTTCCACAATATTAATGTGTATGACATCTGGGGCATTAGCTATCAATAAACTGCGCTCCACAGACCCAGCAGATATTTTTTAGTCATTGGTCATTAGTCATTGGTAATTGGTCTTTCATCCCTCACACTCCTCAAATAATTTGTATCCAAATATGAACTTGCAAAATAAAACTATCCTCATCACTGGAATTGGCGAATTTATCGGTTTGCGTACTGCTCAATTAGCGATCGCCAACGGGATGAAAGTCTGTGGAATGCAAAGTTCCGCAGATAAAGCCAAAAAAGCACAGAATCTAGGCACAAAAGTCATCATTGGCAATATCACCGATTCTACTACTGCGGAATTAGCTTGTCAGGGAGTAGATATAGTTGTACACACAGACGAAATTGCCAAAGAAGGTGGTTCCCTAGAAGAATTTCGCAAAGTAAATGTTGATGGAACTATCAACATAGCTAAAGCAGCGAAAAGTGTTGGTGTAAAAACCTTTATTTATATCTCCAGTGGATTAGTTTATGGCTTTAATTATCCTCAACACATCACAGAGGAAGGGCCACTTTCAGGAGATAATAATCCCTATTGTCAGACAAAAATCGAAGCTGAAAAAGCACTTTTAGAACTGAATAATTCACCCGATTTTGGCATCATTATTCTGAGAGCAGGTGATGTTTATGGCCCAGGTAGTATTCCTTGGATAGTCCGACCATTAATCATGATGCGGCAAAAATTATTTGCCTATGCAGGCGATGGCATGGGAATCATCAATCACGTATATATTGATAACCTAGTTACAGCTATATTTTTAGCAATAGAAAAAGAAACCTACGGCGAAACCTTCAACATCACCGACGGACAAGAAACTACTTGGAAAGAATATTTTACTTGCTTGGCAGAAATGGCAGGTTTACCAGTACCTTTTTCACTACCAAAAGACGAACTCAAACTATTTCTCAAGCTACGCTATCAGGGACAAAAACTCTTTCGTAAACAAGCTGATATCTTACCAGAAGCCGTAGATTTTATGACTCGTCCCTATGCTTATTCAATTGAAAAAGCACGCAAAAGTTTAAGCTATGAACCCAAAGTTAACTTAGAAGAAGGAATGCGCTTAACCCAGGAATGGGTGAAAAAAACAGACCTCAAGAAAATTGTTAATGGTTAGGGGGAATGTAGAGACGTACCATGGTACGTCTCTACAAATAACATTCATTACGAACTATATATTTGTGATGGTGAAAATAATGTTAACGAAAGCTTCTAAACTTTTGACATTTCTACTTCCGAGTTTGGTAAGTATTGGTTTGTCTAACACAGTGCAAGCAGAACCTACAACCACACTGACTGTAGTAGTAAATGGTATCAAACACCAAAAAGGTCAAATCTGTCTGAAAGTATATGCGAGTGAAAAAGGATTTCCTCTGAGTGAGACTAGTGGCGTAAAAAGCGGCTGTGTTAAAATTACAGGAAGTTCTGTAATCAAAGAATTTTTTGGTTTAAAACCAGGAAAATATGCAGTTGCTGTAGTTGATGATCAAAACGGAGATTATAAACTCAATAAAGATTTTTTAGGCATTCCACAAGAAGGTTTTGGAGTTTCTAATAACCCAACTGTATCAGTTATAACTGGCACACCAAAATTCAATAAAGCAAGTTTTCCATTGCAGAAAAATACAATCATCAACATTGACATGAAATATGGATTAGACCCATAAGAATTTGTTGATAGTTGCTAGTTATTATCTTTTACTTTTCTCTTTTCTCCCTTGTCCACGCCACGTGCTACAACGCTCTTGACCCGCAAGGGCGCAGTGGCTCCCCTTGTCTCCCTTCTCCTCGTTCTCTCCTCATCCCCCACTCCTCACACTCCTCACCAATGAAAGAATTGGCGATATCTCTGTCTAGAATGTTGCTAAGTTGGTTGGCAATTCAAACATTTGTGACGCTAGCTTTTTTATGGACATTAAGAACGCATCGCAGAAATTCCTTACCAGATGAACAGCTTCCGAAAACAGCAGTTATTCTTTGTTTACGGGGAAGCGATCCGTTTCTATCCAATTGTTTAGAATCACTTCTGCAACAAAATTATCCACAATATGATTTAAAGATAATTATCGATCATCGTGAAGATCCAGCTTGGAAAATTGCTACCGAAACTATAGCCTCACTAGGTGCAACTAACGTCCAAATTAGCCCTTTGAGTATCAGACGATATAACTGTAGTCTCAAATGCAGTTCTATAGTGCAAGCAGTCTCAGAATTGGATGAATCCTACAAAATAGTTGCATTTGTAGATGCTGATGCGGTAGTTCATCCTAACTGGTTACGCGAATTAGTCAGTCCTCTAGCCGATCCGAAAGTAGGGGCGACAACTGGTAATCGCTGGTACTTACCCACAGGTAAATATTGGGGTTCACTGGTACGGTATTTCTGGAATTCTTCTGCTGTTGTGCAAATGACTCTCTACCGCATTCCTTGGGGGGGTAGTTTAGCACTGAAAACAGAAGTGATTCACGAAACCGAACTACTAGAGAGATGGGCAAGAAGTTATACTGACGATACTATGATCCGCAGAGTTCTGGCAAATTATGGATTCCAGGTAAAGTTTGTACCATCTCTGTTGATTCTCAATCGTGAAGAGTGCGACTTACCAAGACTATTTGACTGGACAAAACGTCAAATGTTATCTTCGCGCCTGTATCATCCCCAGTGGTGGGCGGTAATTGCTGACGCATTGCAAACAGTACTACTTCCGAATCTGCTGTTGATGTTGTCTATAGCAGCATTATGGATGCAACAATGGGATGCTGCGGCTCTAGCTTTCACTAGTTATGGTAGCTATATAGTAGCATTGCTGTTGCTGGCGATCGCCCTCGAAATTGGAGTCAGACCGATAATTCGCGACAACACAAAAGTCAAAACCAAATTATCACCAGCCACGATCATCAGAATGCTATTTGGTATACCACTAACACATTGGTTTTATGGGTTTGCACTGACATTATCTTTTTGGATGTCAAAAGTTACTTGGCGCGGCGTCACCTACCAAATTAAAGGGCCTTGGCACATTCGTCTAATTGAATACCACCCCTATCAAAGCTTAGACCAACCCATTGATAGCAAAGTATCTTTGTGAACATCTAACGGAATAATTATCGTTTCATAAATTCCTACACCCTTACACCCTCAACCAGTATTTTTTGGGCAAAGTGTAAAAAGTCACACCTATCATCCCATCTCCTCATCTCCACAAATCCTTAACTATGAAAAAACAACCTCTTCGCATAGCGTTAATTACAGGATTGTATGCGCCATTTTTGACAGGGGTTTCCATCGCAGTCCACCAACGAGTGCGCTGGTTACTACAACAGGGACACGAAGTATTTCTTATTCACCCAGAAATCAACGACCAGTATCCAGAAGAAGTTGGTAATCGTCCCATGGCGGGACTTAAAGAACTCCAATCTTTCCCCAAATTTTCTTCCTATGCATTTCCCACCCAACCCCTGATCTTTTATAAATCTCTTCCCCAACCATTACACTACCGCCATTGGAGCGATACTAAATTACTGGAGAACTATAAACCAGACATTGTAATTGTTGAAGAAGCGCCACAAATGCGAGGTTTCTATTCACTTTATTTACAAGGTTACGGTCGCCCTGTAGGTATTGAATACGCTAAAAAAACTGGCACACCAATCATATCGCTATTCCACACCGATATCGTTGCTTATATTCGCTATTACATGGGCAATCAATTTTTTAGCTTTATTCGTCCCATGTTACCCATGTTAATCAAGCAATTCAGCGAAGCTTACGACTATAACTTTTTTTCTTCGCGGGAACAACTTGAAAAATATCAAAGCTTGAAATCCCAACGCAGCGAATACTTACCTTATCAAGGTATAGATTGCCAAAAATTTAATCCTGCAAATATCTGCTACAACCCCATACCCAACGACAATCGTCCCACACTTTTGTTTGTTGGACGCATTGCTCCCGAAAAGAGTGTGATTCAACTTTTAGATATATACCCAATCGTCGCTGCCAAAATCCCTGATGCACATCTAGTTATCGTCGGTAGCGGTCCCCAACAAGAAGAAATTCGTCAACGTGCAGCTCAATTTGGCAAAGGCGTCACCGTGTGGGGAGAATCTCACGGTACAGAACTGCTGGGATGGTATGCACGAGCCGATGTTTTTGTCAATGCATCCGTTACCGAAAACTTCTGCACTTCCACCAACGAAGCTTTAGCATCGGGAACTCCTGTAGTTGCAGTCAAAGCACCCTCAACCTCGGAACAAGTAGTTCCTAATCGCAACGGCTTTTTAGCTCAACCAAATAGTCCATGGGATTTTGCTAATAAGGTAATTAGAATTCTCGAAAATCCCGAACTCAAAGAAGAAATGTCTCTCCACGCGCGTTTTTCTGTTCTCGAATATGATTGGTCTGTATGTATGCAAAAGTTTGAACAGAGACTACATCAAATAGTAGAAAAATCAAAAAATTTAGCAGCAACACCGATTTTATAATTATCTGCTTGGTGTCTTTGTGGCTTGGTGGTGAAAAATAGCATTTTTTTAAACACAAAGACACTAAGACACAAAGATTAATTTTCAGTCCTTAAAGATTCAAGCACTGAAGTGCTTACTACGAACTTATCCTTTCCAACAAATGCTCACCGACTCGCAATGCATTTGCCATAATCGTCAATGATGGATTCACAGCAGAACTGGAAGGGAAAAAACTACCATCAACAACATAAAGATTATCGATATCGTGGGTACGACAATTAAGATCAAGTACAGACTTTCTGGGGTGTTCGCCAAAACGACAAGTACCACACTGATGTCCAACTTCTTTTACAGTCAAATTTTGAGGAAAGACAACAGAAAGGTGTCCTTTGTGAGATGGTAGTTTCATTGATTGTAAAACTGAAATCCAGCGTTTCATCAAACGATTAAAGGCTTGTTCATTGTTTTTTGTATAATCAATAATAATTTGCTCACTTTTAACATAAACACGGTTATTAGGATTTGGTAAATCTTCAGTGATCAGCAACCAAGAAACAGAATGGTTTGCTACTGCTTCTGCAATGAATTTAGGTGTAAAAGGCGGTGCATAAGCAGCAACTTTATTTGTGGTGAGATTACCTAGTAATTGGATGCTTCCCATAGGAAAAGGAAAAGCTTTTTCGCCCCAATAAAAATCATTGACAGCTATTGTTTTGTGAAAAACTGTAGGATTAAACTTTGTAGATAAAGCCATGATCACTCCAAATTTATGAGCCATGTAATTTCGTCCTACCAGATGAGAACTATTGGCTAATCCATTTGGATGTCGATCATTAGCAGACTGAAGTAATAATACTGCTGAATTGACAGCACCACAAGCCAGAACAACAATATCTCCAGAAAAAATATGCCGCTTCCCTGCGATTTCTGCGACTACTCCGGTAACTTCTCGACCAGATGTACTTGTGTGTAGACGTAGGACTTTGGCTTGAGTAATTAATGTCACGTTTTGATTAGCTATAGCTGGACGCACACAGTTAACATCAGCATCAGCTTTCGCATTCACAAAACATGGAAAACCATCACAAGTATCACAACGAATACAACTACTTAAAAAACGATTTTTTTCATCTAATTTAATTCCAAGTGGCAAATAAAATGGATGTAAGCCTTTGTTTTTTAAACCATCATTAATTTCTTGAATATATGCTTCATGGCTAATAGGAGGAAAGGGGTAATCTTCACTAGTTTGAGGTTCGGTAGGATCTAAATTTCGCTGACCATGTACCTCATATAGTTTTTCTGCTTGCGTGTAATATGGGGCAAAATCTTGGTATTTTAATGGCCATTCGGGCGAGATACCATCTCGATGAAAAACTTTGTTAAAGTCGTGTTCACGAAATCTAAATAATGCTCCACCATAAAATTTAGTATTACCACCAACATAATAGTGTGTGACTGGACGAATTACTTGACCATGTTTGTCATACCACACTTCTTGGGGACGGTAACATTCTTTTTGAAAAATGAGCCGAGAATCCCAATTTGCTTTTTCTTTGGGTACGAAAGATCCTCTTTCTAAAATTAAAATTTTCTTTCCACTTAGAGCTAGTTTATATGCTAGCGTTCCACCACCAGCACCCGTCCCAATGATGATCACATCATAATGACAATCAGCCATTTTTTCTCCGTTGATTGAGTTTGTGGTAATGCACAGGTGTGAAGAGAGAATAATGATACTAAATAAAAAACATCATGATGAGTATAAATAGCAGCAATACAAATTTCCTCAGCATTTTTATATAAATGGCAAGCTGCTAATTATATTTTTCAACTGTAATCTATTAAAAGAAGTAAATTTATAAAAAATCAAATTGTGAGCATTTTCAGTAATTATTGTTGCAGTTTCAATGTAACAAATATAATTTTTATGCAATTTTTATTAAATCGATTTATTAAATTATTGAAATCTTGATATCAAATGTAAGTGAAAGTTTGTAGTAAGGTCTTTAGGTTTAAATTAAGCACTAAAGTGCTTACTACAAACAATTTAAAGTTAATGTAAAAGATTACTATTGATGTGAACGCCTTTCGGCTAGCATTTGATTTTCTGCACAGGTTTGATTTAGATTGGTTAAACCAATCCAACGGTAAATTGCATCTCCAAATTCTGGAAAAAGTTGTACATTAGAAAATAAAAGCTTTGTTAGCAACCCATCAAGTATCACTTCTGCTTTGTTATTTTTGATGGCGTCTATAACTGCGATCGCTACCGTTTTTGGTTCGGAAACACGTGCTAATTTCGGTGCTGGTAAGCCAAATTTCAAAAACATCCCCGCTTTTGTGTATCCCGGACAGATTACAGAAACGCCTACTTTCGTATCAACTAATTCTTGACGCATCGCATCTGTCCACATAATTAAACCAGCTTTACTGGCAGAATAAATACTATTGTAAGGCGCTCCCTTTTTCCCAGAACCAGAGGAAATATTGACAATGTTACCATGATTACGCTCTAACATACTCGGCAATACTAACCGAGTTAGCTCCATTGCTGCTAGTAAATTAGTTCCCAATATTGACTGGATATCTTTGAGAGAGTAATTCTGAAAAGGTCGATACTTTTCAATCGCAGCATTATTAATCAATATATCAATTTGACCCGCCAGTTGATTAATTTGCTGTACTAATAATGGTAATTCTTCCAATTTGCTGATATCAAAAGGAACGCTGATGTATCTACCACCAGCAGCTTCGATCTCAGCACGGATTTTTTCCAATTTTTCTTGCGAACGAGAAACAGCAACTACAGTTGCTTTTTCTTTTGCTAGTGCGCGAGCAATAAATACTCCAATCCCACCCGCAGCGCCAGTCAAAACTACTGTCTTACCTGCAAGATTTTTCATGATTAGTTGATAATTGATGGTTGTTGATTGTTGATTGTTTTCATCAAAACAACAAGTATCCATGAACAAATAGCAAATTCATGGCTTGTTACTAATAGCTAAAGTTCAAAGATGAAAAACAATCCCTGCTCTACTTCACTTCAGTAGAACATTCATAATTACTCATGACTCGCACTCTGAGAGCAAATACAATTAACAACCAATCTAGTGTTTTCTGATGCTTAATTCCCCTAAACGCTCTCAGCACAATTTATTAACTTGACACTATTCTAGATATTAGTTGCCAATTTAATTTAATTAAAACACAAATCTCATTATTTTTACACTTTTTTATGCAGGAATTTTCAATTATTAAACATTCCAGACAATAGATGAGAGCAGCGCAAATGTAGAGGTTTAGATAATTTTAATTAGTGAAAATCATCATTAATTCCTGACAAAAAAAGATAGCAAACCTAGTATGACACTGCATCGGTAACAAAGATATAGCTACTCATAGCAGTTAATACGTGTAGAAACGCGAAATTACCCTGCGGGATCTTGCTACGCGTCTCTACTTTATTGGGGAATTTGTCGAGAAAGTTTTTGAATTTGTCCAGAAAAATAATCTTCCTCGTATTTTAATTGTTGTGCTAATTCCAATCCTTTTTGAAAAGCCTGTAGTGCTTGAGGATAATTTTTACGTTCTAAGTGCATTTTGCCGATTTGATCGTAGGCCTTCATTAAACCATAAAAATTTGAGGCTAATTGTTGAGTCTGTACAAGAATTTCACTAGCTTGCAATGCTTCTTGTATTTGTCCTTGGGAACGGTAGAGTGTAATTAATTTCTGCAAAGCTTCACCTGCACGTACATACTGCTGTGATTGCCAAGCAATTGTGTAAGCTTGTTGATAGTTGTTGAAGGCTTCTTGGAGAAGATTAGGATTTTTCTTGGCTAGAGATTCATAATCTGAACCGATCGCTAACTTTAAAGCTGGTAGTTGAGTTGGATTATTCTGTCTTTGATATATTTCTGCGAGTCGGTTCTGTATTTCTATTGCTTGCTGGGGTTGTTTTCCTTGTTCGTAAATGTAAGCTAATCTTTGTAGGTATGCTAACTCGTTGACACTATCACCCCTAGCAGTAGCTAGTTGTAACAACTCCTGATACCGATCTGCTGCTTTGCTGTAATCAAACCAACTCAGATGTACTTGTGCGATCGCTTGCAAAATTTCTACCTCTTTGGCTGGATTTTGCTGTTGTCGCACCGCAGTTAGAACTTGCTGATACATTTCCACAGCATTTTGAGGCGATCGCACTTGTTGGTAAGCTAGCCCTAGTGCTTGCAATAAGTCTAAATCAGTGGTTTTTTGGGATTTTGCTTGCTTTTGAATCGCTTGCAATCGCTGAGTAATGTATTGTACCTCTGGACGATTGCTTTTTTGATAAGCTACAGCACCCACCCTTCCTAGTGCTTGTACCTCTTTGAGAGAACCCAAATACCGACGCAACCGCAGTTCTCGATTCCAGATATCAAATGCTCCCAACTCATCACCTGCTTGCAGTTTCGCGGTAGCTTGTTGATTCAACTTATCCAACTCCGTCTCCAACTGTTGCTGTTCAATCACAGATAATGGCTGTTTGTCTTTGTCTGGATTACGTGGTAACAGTGGATCAGGTGCGGTAATTTCTAACGGTGATGGCGGAAACTCATCTGGTGGTTGAGGCTTTTTAGTAGCCGCCATAGTCAAGGAAGCAGCCAGTAACCACAAAGCAGTAGTAGCAGTAATTGTCACACTTAAGCGTTTGAACATGATTGTTGATTTTTGGTCAATGGTCATTACTGACGATTGTCATTCAAAAATTCTCCTGCAAAATCAACAACTTTGCTTTTTTTGAAAAACTATTGTTAACGAAATTCTGATTCGACCTACACAACAAGGATGGTAATGCGATCGCCACAGTGAATTACATCTACAAATCTTGGTTTGTGTTGATGAAGCGATCGCAGTCCCAACTAGAGAGCCGATCAATCATTATTACTTGATCGGCTCTCTAGCTTAAAACCTTTTAAGTTTTTCTCGACGATACCAATTGCGAATTCGTTGGGGGGAAATTCCGAGAAAATATGCGATGATTACTATTTGATTCATTAATGTTGTTTGCCAAATTCCTTTTTTGAGCCAGCGCCGTGCTGAGGTAATAACTGGTACAGGAATAAGCGTGATTTTACCCAGACTTCTTAAATGTCGTATAAGTTCAAAGTCTTCCATAATCGGCAACTCTGGAAAGCCACCAATATGATCAAATAATTTTCTAGTTAAAAAAATTGCTTGATCCCCATAGGGCATTTGTAAAAAACGCGATCGCACGTTTACCCCCCATTCTACTAGTCGCAAACTCGGTTGTTCTGCCCCAATTCGCAAGCAAAACGCACCGGCTATAACTCCAGGTTGTGTAAGTGCTTCGCGAACCATGACATCGAATCCAAGCGGTAAACGAGTATCAGCATGGAGAAACAGTAAAATCTCGCTGCTAGCAACAGCAGCACCCGCATTCATTTGCTTGGCGCGTCCAGGAGCAGATAAGATGACTTTGATACCTAAAGAGTCAGCGATTTGTGCTGTTTCATCTTGAGAATTGCCATCGACTACAATTACTTCGACATAATTACTTGGTTGAGTACTAGCTAAGGCTGCTTTGATGTTTTCCGCTTCATTAAGAGTGGGAATAATAATGGAGATTGTAGTAGTAGCAATATTTTGACTAATAATTTCTGACAATTGATCTGTTTCTCCAAACTTTGCTATTTTTTGAGAAATTATCTAACAAATATGAAAAGTTGTAACACTTCTCCATCTCATGCAAGATGTGATTTATCTGTTGTGGTGTTAGTTTTTACTGGATAAGTATATGTTTGCTTAAAACCCTGGTGTATTTCGTGTTTCTAAATTGTGATTGGAGAATGCTCAATGAAGCGTTATTTTACAGCTTGGTTACAGTTTGTTTTATGTGTTGTGCTATTTATTTGTTTCACAGGGTTATTGTCAATCTTAAACACTCCTGCTGTGATCGCACAGGAAAATATGGTTAACTATACACTCTCTGACTTACGAAATCGAGATTTTGCTCATCAAGATTTACATGGAACGTCTTTTGCAGGTGCTGAAATGCAGCGAGCAAATTTTCAGGGAGCAAATCTGAGTGGAACTATTCTGACTAAGGGATCATTTTTACAAGCAGATTTGAGTGATGCTAATCTGGCGGAAGCATTTGCCGATCGCGTCATTTTTAATAAAGCTAATTTAACTAATGCTATTTTCACCGATGCGATGCTTGCTAGCAGTCGCTTTTTTGAGGCGGATATTACAGGTGCAGATTTTTCGGGTGCAATTGTTGATGCTTATCAAGTGAAATTGATGTGCGATCGCGCTGATGGTGTTAATCCTGTTACAGGTGTGTCAACCCGCGAAAGTTTGGGATGTCCCCCAGGCTAGAATTAGTCCGCCTGCGCGGACTAAAGTTTGTATAGTCGCGGATTCTATGATGCTGTTGCTGAATAAACAAGGTTAACACATTAGCTTATCTCTATATTTTTTTGTCTCCCTGTCAACAAAGTAACACCTCGATAGATGAGAAATAGTACAATTGTAAAGAATTATTTTATATTTCTTATTTTCAACTTCGTAAAAGTTGAAAATTGTGAACTATGCTTAAGAAAGATGTAACAAGCGACAACACTAATCGTTGCGAGGCAGACAATATGGATGCCAACAAAGTTTTAAAGCAATATGCAGCCGGGGAAATAAATTTTAGGCTGGTGATTTGAGAGGAATAAGCTTAACTAAAGCAATTTGAGTGAAATAGGACTTACGCAAAATCATGAAAAAACTAACCACATAGACGTGTCAGCGGCTACCTTTGGTAGGCGCGTTAGCGACTTCTGCAAGTAGACAGGGAGTGTCGAAGCGCAGGGTATGACACAAAGGACACTAAGAAATAAGAGCTTGGGAGAGTTATTGCGTAAGTCCTATGAAATACATTTTATTGGGGCAAATTTGAGCAAATTAAACTTGAGCGACTCAGTTCTAAGCAAGACATTCTAAAGTTAATCCAAACTGAGAGGGCAGAAAAGTTTAATGATAGAAGGTGCAACTACTATTTGAAGTCTACCAATTAATTTGGTGAACAGTTGACAAGAATCCTTAGAGCAACCGACAAACGGATTCTTTTTTTGCACCCATAAGCGCCAAATCAACAACTTTGAGAAAATCAATTTCTGGGGCATCCTGTAGAGTAAGTTGCAGACTAATTCTCTCGATGTAAGAATATCACCTTCCATTGCACAGATAGTTGCATGAACAGTCATCAGACATCTTTGGTAAAAATATGAGCTTTACAACAGAGTCCACTTCCAACCTATTCACTCTTGATTCCAGTACCCATCTAGTCGATGCTGTACTTACTACCACCGCTTTATTCAAGCGCCTTAGTGTGGATGACCAACTGGCAATACTTTGGTATCTCTACACTGAGATGGGTCGTTCTATCACGCCAGCTGCTACAGGAGCAGCCCGTTTGCAATTAGCTGAAGGTATACTCAATCAAATCAAGCAAATGCCTTATACTCAGCAGTTAGAAGTAATGCGAGATCTAGCTGCTAACAGAAACACCCAGATTAGCCGCTCTTATGGGATTTGGAGCGCCAACACTAAGTTAGCTTTCTGGTATGAATTATCGGAATTGATGGTCAAAGGCTTAGTAGTTCCAATGCCCCCAAGTTACAAGCCCTCCCGCGATGTAGTGCAAGTACTAGAAGCTATCAAGCAGCTTGACTTTGGCCAACAAATAACGGTGCTGCGAAATGCTGTTGTCGATATGGGAGTTGACCCGTTAGCCGATTAAGAGGACGAAGCGACATTAGTTTGTACACGAATAATTTCATACAAGGTGACACCCATGCGCTACACCAATAAAAAAGGGACAACCCTTAATCTAGATGAATGTAAGACTGCCGACAGCTTCTTTATAGAGGCTGAGGTATACATCTGTGAACCATTGGAGATGCATTTCAACCAACAAGGAGAGCTAAAAGCAGGAAAGAAATCAAACAAAGCAATAGCACATCTTCGTAGTGATGGTAGTGAGTTGATCCCCGCTGAGGTTCAAGCGCGTACACACAGGCAGGGTAGTCAATTGCTTAATCTACCTCTCGTACCTGGCTACTTAGTAGATGATGAGGGAATTATCAATAACTACGCAATTGAGCCTGGTATGTCCTTGGCAGAGTATCCCTCACCAGAACAGCAGCATCGTTATATCTTCCAGGGGGTAATAGCTATCCTGTTGGTTGCCCTAACACTGATGACTGCATTTACGGTCAGCTAAACGTAACAATAGCTAGATATTGAGGATCAAACCAAGATATCTAGTACTTTGGCGGACTTATTTGCGAAAATTTCTCTTACGCTGCCTGTGCCTCGCAAGTTCCTTACGCTTACGTTTTTGCTCTGGCGTTTCAAAATGACGATTCTTCTTCATATCTGGAAAAATACCTGCCTTGGAAACTTTTCGCTTAAAACGACGCAAGGCTGATTCAATTCCTTCATTATCGTCTACTATTATTTGGGTCATTCTATGTCCTTACTTGATTACTACTGGCTAGTGTTAAAGCATCCAGTAAATCTCAGAAAAAAAGACAGACTCATTGTCTGCCCTTAAGACCTTAGAGTATAAATTTCTGAGTTCAAAGTTTAGTAGCGGTTTCGAGTGCCATAGTTGTCCCGGTTCCCACCAAACGAACCCCTGTCTTCTCTAGGTCTGGCTTTGTTCACTTTCAGGTTACGTCCCATCCACTCAGAACCATCAAGAGCCTCAATGGCAGATGCTTCTTCAGCATCTGAAGCCATTTCTATAAAAGCAAAGCCACGCACACGACCTGTTTCACGGTCAGTGGGTAATGAAACCTGCTTTACAGAACCATATTCTGCAAACACAGTATTTAGAATTTCTTGTGTAACTTCATAAGAGAGATTACCTACGTAAAGTGACATAAATTGTCTCCAAAATTAAATGGTGCAGAGATTTAAATTTCGGAGACAAGTCTGTCAATAACAAAAAGCAAAAACCTGTTAATACTAAAAACAAAATTTGTGTCCGAATTTTATTACCATCTTCAACCTTAACACGAGATTCAGTCTCTCTACAGAATATCTTTCTAAAGGCTTATTTGCGGTGTTAAGCAATCTTTCGCCAATTGTATCTGAATCTCAGTTCAATGCCTATCTTAATTCAACATCTTGCTCAAAAACCAAGATAAAATCATTTACAGTTTTTTTGTATTGAAAACCATAATCCAATAAAGCTTGCTTTAAAGTTTGCAAATCAGATTCTTGGAGTTGAATTTTCTTGGGTGCTATCTCAATAGCTTCTTGATTGACTGTAAAACTGAAACACTCTTTAAATTGCTTATAATCCCAGTTTAATTTTCTAGCTGCATTTAACTCTATGGCAGCTAATGTATCATCAAATTTGCTTGCGGCCATAAATTGCTCTCTCAAATAATATTACCTATATTTTAACAGTCATAAGATATAACAAAACAAATATTAATATTAATTAAGAATCAATTATTAAGACAAGATATTTTAGAATTTTAAAAATATCAATCTTTTGGTAAATGTTTGACAAAGAGTTATCTAGTAGTAATTTATAGTTAATAATATCGATGCAGTTGCTTTAACGGGGGTGGGAGTAACTTAGAACTGCTGGGCTGGGTGTTGGTTTTTTTTAGTCTCATGCAATGCAATTATGTATACAATCAAGACAATATTTATATAAAATATTTAGGGAAATATAACTGCTATAATAACAATAAAATAACTGCGACAACGCTACACATTAGTAAGGCAGCTAATACCAATTCTTTATGAAGATGCATAAAAAGAACCCCATCGCCTGCGGCAACCCCCCTCTGTCCCCCAGGGCTGTTTCATTCCACTAGTTAAGCCTACTTAATAGCTGGACTCCTGTAGAGCATTGTAGCTACTTTCCTGACTACTAATATTGGAGAGTAATAATGTCGAAGAAAAAAAATGGCAACAGAGAAGTCAAAAAACCAAAAAAAGATCCTGATAAAAAAAAGGAGAAAAAAGACCCGAACAGACATGACACTATAGGTCAATAACTGTTAGATTACCCTATATTTTTGAAATGTAAATTCAGCGATCGCATTGACCAAAATACCAAAACTTATATTACAGTTGGTGAGATCGCTAATACAGCCTATCCTGGCATTATTCCTTTCTGATTCGTCCAGCTAAGTTGGCAACCATGAATATCAGTTGGGTTAGGTCGATGGGTTTAGCGATGTGCATTTGGAAACCTGCTAACCTAGACTTATCGAGATCACTACTACTGATGTACCCTGTCAGCGCTGCTGCGGGAATTTGTCCCCCCTCCTCAGCACTAAGCGCCCGCACTCGCTGGATCAGGGTATAGCCATCTTGATTTGGCATCCCAATGTCGGACAACAGCACATCATACATCCCAGGTTGGCTTGTGAGTGTTGAGAACGCTTCGTCAGCGGATGTAACCGCAGTTACTTCAGCCCCGCAATTTTGCAGCACAGTCATCATTAACTCACGTATCTCAGCCGCGTCATCTACAACAAGTAAGTGCAAGCCCTCCAGTGACGGAATGTCATCAACGGATAGTTTCAGATGATCTGAAAAATCTGTCATCTCTGCATCACAAGTGCTAAAACGCTCCTCAAGATTGGAGGAGAGCGGTAGGCTGACAATTATAGTTGTCCCTAGCCCTTCACCTGGACTTTCTACCTGAACTGTGCCGCCGTGAAGTTCGACCAGATAACGGACAAGAGACAGTCCTATCCCCAGTCCTTGATTGGCACGGGTTTTACTACTGTCAGCTTGGCGGAAGCGCTCAAAGACATAAGGGAGAAAGTCAGCAGGGATACCAATACCCGTGTCGCGAACTCGAATCTCGGCTTGGGAATTAACTTGCTCCAGTGTGACATCAACCCGTCCCCCATCTGGGGTAAATTTGATAGCATTAGAAAGTAGATTCCAGATTACCTGCTGTAAGCGATCCATATCACCCAGTACCTGTCCAATCGGAGTTTGCAATCGGGATTCAATCTGAATATTTTTAGCCTCTGCTGACAAATGGACGACCTCAAGAGCAGCTCCAATTACAGAGGCGAGATCAATCAAACGAGTGTTCAGACGAAGTTTGCCAGTCGTAATACGCGAGATGTCCAGGAGATCCTCAATCAGTTGGGCTTGTGTCCTTGCGCTTTTCTCGATCACTTCAAGCGCCTGAATAGTTGTAGTAGCATCAAGGTTTCGCGTGCGGAGAAACTGAGACCATCCCAGAATGGCATGGAGTGGGGTGCGGAGTTCATGGGAGAGAATAGATAAAAACTCATCCTTAGCTCGGTTAGATGCCTCCGCTTCCAGGCGGGCTGACTGCTCTTGAGCCAATAGCTGCGCGCGTTCTACCTCAAACTGTTTCTGCTGGGTGATATCATGGAGCGCCAGCAGAATCATCTGCTGATTTCCTTGTTGAAGAATTTTATAACCATTGAGCAATATAGTTTTTTGCCCAACTTTCTCAAAGACACAGCAAACCTCAAAACCTTCAACATGAGTATTATGTGGGAGAATTTCTTCAAGGAGCGATCGCAGTTCCGGAATATTCCACTGACCTTTTCCTAGCTCAAAAATCAGTTGCTGTTCTGTTTGGGCGGGCGTTACCTGAAACATTTGGTAAAAAGCCCGATTGCTTTTGATGATTCGTAAGTCAGAATTGAGAACTAATAAAGGTTCTGGCACGGTTTCCACGACAGCTTCAGCATAATCAAGGGCTTCTTGCAGCTGCTTTGTACTGCGTTTGAGGGCATCAATATCCATCAATACCATCACCACGCCATCAATTTGATTTTCTGTAGTTCTGTAAGGTCGAATTCGTAGATTGTACCAACGCCCCTCAGTGTCTTGTGCCTCTAGTTCTTTGAAATTTAAAGTGTCAATCACTTCTACGAGCAATGACTCTAAATTAGTAACGTCAATGGTGGAACGGATATCGCTCAATGGTCGCCCCACATCTGCCGGAATCAGATTGAGTAAGCGCTGTGCTGTAGGAGTGAAGCGCCGAATCCGCAAATCGTTGGTCAGTATAAGGATGGGAATATTGACACTACTGAGCAAATTCAAGAGATCGTTATTGACGTGGTGTAACTCAAGATTCCGACTGTGCAGTTCTTGATTGGTTGTATGCAGTTCTTCGTTGGTTGCTTGCACCTCTTCTTTGGCTGTTTGCAACTCTTCATTAGTGCTTTGTAGCTCTTCATTGCTGGAGAGGATTTCTTCATTCGCCACTTTCAGGTCTTGAGTGGTGGCTTCATGCTCCTGGCTAATCAATTGCAAATATTCTTGAGCAGCAATAAGCTCTTGCTTAGTGGCTGTCAGTTCTTGTTGGAGTTGAAGTATTTCCTCTGTACCTGCTTGTTCTACAATCTCAGGTGTGACTGGGCTAGGTTGATTTGTTGGAGCAGGTACATCCTCAAATAAGACAAGGAAGCAGCGAGTTTCTACTGAGTCAGCCTGGAATGGAATCACTTCCAGGTTGACTTTCCTGGACGACTCGCTCCCTTCGATCTGTATCTGTTCCTTTCTTACGGAAATATTCTGCCTTTTGCAGTAATGAATCGCAGTACGCAACTCTTCGAGCAGTCCTTTTCGTGCCATTTTGAACAGATTGAAACTAGGCTGGCCAGGGGCGGGTTTCAAATAGGGACTGGTTTCCCCTCGAAATAGCAGAATGTCCATATTGTCGTTAATCATCACCCCAACTGGGGCATAGCGATTCAAGACAATCTGGTCAGCTTGTTTATTTAAGTCAACAACATCCCAAGTCTTATTACTCATGGTGGCTCTGTCAGGATTTACTTTCGCTATGGGATAGTTGCTGGTCGCAAAGTTAAAGTTAAGGGGAGTGGGTATTAATTTTTTGGCATAAATATTGTGTTTTCTGTCTACTAAAGTAAATAAGTTGGAGAATTCTCCTGCACTCTCCGCGATACCTAACATCAAAAATCCAGTGGGCTTGAGACTGTAATGGAAAATTGGCATCACTTGCTTCTGCAAAACAGATTCAAAGTAAATCAGCACATTTCGACAACTAATCAGATCCAGACTGGAAAATGGCGGATCGCTGATCAAGTTTTGTCTAGCAAAGACACAAAGTTCACGAATCGACTTGCTGATCTGATAGCCGCCCTCCACTGGATTAAAGAAGCGTCTTAGCCGTTCTGGCGAGACATCAACTATTTGGCTCTGCTTGTAAATGCCTAAGCGGGCTTTTTCAATTCCTGTCTCGTTAATATCTGTAGCAAAAATTTGGATAGCAGGTTTGGGAAGCACATTCTCCAAAAACTCCAGTAAACAAATAGCAATGGAGTAAACCTCCTCGCCAGTTGCACAGCCTGACACCCAAATCCGAATGGGCAAATCAACTGACTTCCCCTTGGCGATCGCCGGAAATACTCTCTCCTTCAAAGCCTGATAAGCTTCCGGGTCACGGAAAAAACTGGTGACACTAATTAAAATCTCGTGGTACAATGCTTGGACTTCATCTGGATAATCTTGAAGATATTGGACGTAATCTTCTAGGCGTTCCAGTTTGTACAGCACCATCCGCCGAGCAATTCGCCGCTTTAAGGTAGTTTGCTTGTAGTGGGAAAAGTCAACCCCAGTGGCGGTGAAAAGCATTGCGAAGATTGCAGGCAAAGCATCCTGACTTTCAGAGAGGGCTGCAAGTGTTTGCGAGGAAATTGAACGGGTGACGTTGGGATGGCGAGCAATATGAGCTAGTTCCTCAGCAATTTTTGGCGGTGGGAAGATGAAGTCCACATTACCTGTAGTAATAGCAGTGTTCGGCATCTCACTAAATTTTGCTGATGTTTCGCATTGAGCAAAGGTAATGCCACCAGCAGCCTTAATTGCTTCTGATCCCTGTGCGCCATCTCCATCGCTCCCAGATAGGACAACACTGATTGCTTTGCTTCCCAATTCTGCCGCCAACGAAGTAAAGAAAGCATCGCCAGGCATATATTTCCCTTCAATTTTCTCGCGGGGCATGAGTTGCAGCACCCCTTGAGCAAGTGTCATCTTGGTGTTCGGCGGAATGATGTATACCTGGTTTGGTTCTACAAGCATACCATTCTGCACTTCATGGACGGGCATCTGGGTTGTCTTAGCTAGAATCTCACTCAGTAGACTTTTCTGATTAGGATCTAAGTGCTGAATTAGCACAAATGCCATTCCGGTGTCAATAGGTAAGTGACTCAGTAACTGCGTAAATGCTTCTAATCCCCCCGCAGATGCTACAATTCCGACGATAGGAAATAATTGCTCGTTTTGATCTTGCTGTTTTCTTAGCGCTACTTCACCAACATTGGAGTCGGATAGAGATTGCTCAGAGGAATCACCAAGGTTCATTGTGTAAAAAATACAAACCTAGAGGATTTATGTTCTAGTGTATTTAGTGATAGTTATGCTCTCAGTTTAGCAAAGGATGACAAATACAGTAGCCAATTAACCTATTCATTACAATTGTGCGATCGCACCGCAAAACTCAAAATTAATCAAGTAATAGTAAACTCTAGTTATATAAGCAGTAAATTGCTGTGGCTTAAGACGATAGATATTGTCTCTAAGCTGAAAACTACTACCTAAAAACAGCAGAGCAGAAAAAATAAATTATTAACCATTGATTCCTAATATTTGCCACAGTTCAAAATCTTCACTGTTCTTGAGCCGCTGAATTTTCATTAGGCTCAAAAACTGCCAATAATTCCTAATATTTAGCCAAGCTTGTTTCAAAAATTCCCAATATTTTCCACAGGGAAAGCCATCTTTTTCTTCCAAAAACTGATGTACAGTAAGCGATATTGCAACAAAATTAACTGAAATTACCCCAGTTAGTCTGATTCTGTCATTCTGATGAGGAGAAAATAATCTCAATTATAAAAAAACTGCTAACTAATAGAATAACTTATGATAGGTAGCTGAAGTGTTATACTCAGTAACATCAGCATATATTCTTTGCCTAAATAACACGTTTTAACGTGTATAAACTATGAAAACCGCTTCAAATCTAATTCCAGAATTTGAAAAATTATTTCGAGAAAAATTACAACTAAATAATTGTAGACTTCAGAAGAAGAGACAAGAGAATAATTATGAAATTACTACTCCTGCCAAAGACATTTTTTTGATGTATTGGTGTGAATTTCCCGAAATTAAGTTGATATATCAGCCTGTAGGAATACGAACAAAGCAGACCATACTTTATGAGCGGGCTATCCGTGACCATATTAATTTTTGTGTTAGTAGCGTCCGGGATAAACTTCGCTCTAGCCTTATTACTTTAGATAAAGAAAACTAAGGTTTTTTAATTTTTAGTACTTAAAATATCTTCGTTGATGTGGTTGGCGAAGGTATTACAAAGCTTCCTACAGGCGATAGTAGATGCTCATTATTAACAAACCTTGTTGCAACAAACACAGTTAAATACTTCAACATATGTAATATATAGCAACCGTTAATGGACATGGCCGAAACTAACCAAATAGAGATACGCTACATTAGTCCTCAAGTGAGACAGTTGATTAAAATGTACGCCGTTGTTAATAACTGTACGCAGTCTGAAATGTTGGAGCGGATTGTTTTGGAGTGGGACGCCCAACAAAGTGGGAGCGAACGACCCCCAGGAGACGAAGATGAATAGCTTTGTTTTGACACTCCCATGGCTAGAAGCACGTGGGATTCTTCTCTCATCCAGCCAACTTACTTAGAGGAGTTTCCCCACCTAAGCAGAGGTCGTTCTGTCCAGAAGCGCTGATTTCGGTATCCCCTACCGTATTTTTAAGTCGTATCATCGCAAGAGATTGGTTTGGGGCAAAATCATTATTGAGCTGCAACTCACCAAGATATCGCACATGGCAGTAAGCTGTTTTATTTAGAGCATTTATAAAAATTTTCAACTATGGCAACGATTAACGACAACTACCTCAAGCTGAAAGCTGGTTATCTGTTTCCTGAAATTGCGCGCCGTGTCAACGCTTTTGCAGAAGCTAACCCAGATGCCAAAATTATTCGGTTGGGTATTGGTGACGTCACCGAACCATTGCCAGAAGCTTGTCGGACTGCGATGATTAAAGCTGTGGAAGAAATGAGCGATCGCGCCACTTTTAAAGGCTATGGGCCGGAACAAGGTTACGCCTGGTTGCGAGAGAAAATAGCTCAATCCGACTTCCAAGCACGGGGATGTCAAATTGATGCATCGGAAATATTTATATCTGATGGATCTAAGTGTGATACTGGTAATATTCTCGATATATTTGGCAAAGACAATACTATTGCCGTCACAGACCCAGTTTACCCCGTATACGTAGATACTAACGTCATGGCGGGAAATACAGGAACTGCCAACGATAAAGGTGAGTTTGAGGGTTTAGTTTATCTGCCAATCACCGCAGAAAACAACTTCACCGCCACTATCCCCTCCCAGAAAGTCGATTTAATTTACCTCTGCTTCCCCAATAACCCCACCGGTGCAGTCGCCACTAAAGAACATCTCAAAGCTTGGGTGGACTATGCGAGGGCGCATGGCTCGATCATTTTCTTTGATGCTGCTTACGAAGCCTACATTACCGATCCAGATATTCCCCACTCCATCTATGAAATTGAGGGAGCAAGAGAGTGTGCGATCGAATTCCGTTCTTTCTCTAAAAATGCCGGTTTTACTGGTACGCGGTGTGCTTTGACAGTAGTACCCAAGAACCTCACAGCCAAAGCCGCAGATGGTTCTGATGTGGAACTCTGGAAACTCTGGAACCGCCGCCAGTCTACTAAATTTAATGGCGTATCCTACATCGTTCAACGCGGCGCTGAAGCAGTTTATTCTGAGGACGGACAAGCGCAAACCAAAGCGCTAATTAGTTTTTACCTGGAAAACGCCAAAATTATCCGTGAGCAACTCACAGCCGCAGGATTAGCAGTCTACGGTGGTGTAAATGCACCTTACGTCTGGGTGAAAACACCCAATGGTCTTTCCAGTTGGGATTTCTTCGACAAATTGCTACACACCTGTAATGTTGTGGGTACACCAGGATCTGGCTTTGGTGCAGCAGGTGAAGGCTATTTCCGAATTTCGGCGTTTAACAGTCGGGAGAATGTGGAAGAAGCAATGAAGCGGATTACAAGTCGTTTTAAAGCATAGCTTAATTTCAATTTCTGATTTGCCAAAGCTTGAGCCGATTCCGTCGCTAACTACTGCTAAGAGGATATTTGAAAAGGGTCTTTTAGTAGGGAGCATCCCAATTTTTGAAAAATATATTTGTCATTCTGAGCGTAACGAAGTGGAGCATAGAATCTCAAGCCTAATTCATGACTTGAGATACTTCATTTCGCTATCGCTCCATTCAGCATGACAGTCAATTTAAAAATTTGGGATGCTCCCTTTTAGTGTCATGTTGAACGCAGCGTAGACGCGACAGCGGCTTCCGTAGGTAGCGGAGTGAAACATCTAAGTATTTGCTCAAAACCCTAGATTCTACTCTGCGGGAATACGCTTCGCTCCACACCCTGCGGGTAGACACGTAGACGCAAAGCGGCTTCCGTAGGTAGTGGCTTCTGTTCCCTGAAAGGGTTCCCGAAGGGTAAGTAGCCGCAGGAGCGTCTACAGAATGACAGTTTTTTATACCTTCCTTGACTTTTCAAACATCCTCTAAGAGCAATCACCTTACTGCCACCTCAAAGCAGTATCTCACCGACGATCACATAGTGATATACCCTTCTTTCTTTTGCCCTTCGGGTTCGCAGTCGCTCATCGGGGAAGTCCCCAAGACTGCGCTGTCTCACCTTTTTACTTTTTACTTTTACCTTGTTGTACTAGTCCTCCGTTTCTCCCTTGCAAAGATCATCCTCTTTTCTCCGGTTTGGAATCACTTTTGCCGGAGATATATTAGAGGACTTGCCCAAGGACTCTGGTAAATGCTTCGCAAATATTTTCGTACAATCTTCCTAGCATGGCGACAGCTAATTAAACAGAAGACTCGTTTGGCGGTGGCGGTGGTGGGTATTGCCTTTGCAAATATCATGATCTGTGCTCAGATGGGATTTGAGGCTTCATTATTTAATAGTTCTACAGCACCACAGAGAAGTTTAGATACAGATTTGGTGATGGTGAGTTCCCATTTTAAAAGTGTATATTCAGTCAAAAGTTTTACTAGGGAACGATTATATCAGGCGTTGGGATTTAAAGGGGTAGAGTCGGTAAGTCCGCTTTATATGGGTTACGGAAAATGGAGAAATCCCCAAACACGCCGTTTGCAAACTATTCTAGTGTTTGGCACAGACCCAAGAACCACTGCATTTAAATTTCCGGAAGTTGAGCAAAACCGCAGTCAGTTGCAAAAATTGAATACGGTGTTGTTTGACCAAGGTTCTTTACCAGAATTTGGCCCCATCGCTACTTTATTCCAACAACAAGCAATTCTAGAAACTGAATTAAATGATGTGAATGTCCGGGTTGTAGGTTTATTTACTTTGGGTGCATCATTTGGTGCATATGGAAATGTGATTACCAGTGACTCCACTTTTCTGCATTTATTCCCCAATCATCATCCAGAGCAGATTGAGATTGGTCTAATTAAGTTACAAGCAGATGCAGAACCACAACAAGTAGCCCAAAGTTTAATCAATGATTTACCTGATGATGTGATGGTTCTTACTAATGAAAGATTTGCTCTGTTAGAAAAAGCTTATTGGGCAAAAACAACTCCGATAGGTTTTGTTTTTGGTTTGGGTGTGATTGTCTCTTTTATTGTCGGTATTGTGATTGTTTATCAGATTATTTATGCCGATATTGCCGACCACTTGCCACAATATGCCATGCTCAAAGCAATTGGATATAGCGATCGCTATTTAATCGTAGTCCTTCTTCAAGAAGCTTTACTTCTGGCTGTATTAGGTTATGTACCAGGATTTATTGTTTCATTAGGACTGTATCAGGTAGCTGCTAATGCTACTATGCTGCCCATTTTTATGACTATGGGTCGCGGCATCACTGTATTTTTGTTAACTGTAACTATGTGTATGATTTCAGCAGTTACCACAATGCGAAAATTAAATTCTGTTGACCCTGCTGATGTATTTTAATAGTTGGTCATTTGTCATTGGTCATTAGTCATTGGTCATTGGGTATTGGTGTTTATTGTCAATCCAAAATCGGTTGACCAATGACGACCTACTAACCATTCAGATTTTAAAAAGAGTATCCTAAAATAGCGTATTATTTTTTTCACTTGAACTTTTTGAGGGAATAAAGCATGACTATTTGGGTAAATGAGCAAATCGATCCGTCAGGCTTGATTTATGCCTGCATAGCCTGTTGTAATGAGTCCCAAGCCCAAGAGTGTCATGAGTCTTTTAAGAAAAACTTGACTGAAACACAAAAAATAGCAGGTTGGGTAGCGCAGTTACGGACAGTTGATTCCTGGGATGAAGTTCCAGTCAATGCCTTGAAACTAAATTAATTTGTTAATAGATAATGGTTCGTGGTGTCTACTAACCACTAACTACTAACCCTATTTATAAGGTTAAGAAAATATAGCCACAAGATTAAGAAATAATAAATAATTAATAAAAATTGCAATAACACCTATTCTTTTATATATATTTGATGATTTTTTTGAAACTTTCAGAGTTATCATCTATACAAAGGAAAAATTAAAAAACTTGAAAAAAACAAAATAAAATAAGTGAACTATCCAACGCTTAACACTTTTGTTGCAGGCTATCCTATTAATTTGGTTGGCACAAGCGGACAAGCGATTGAGATTTCAATTCATTCTCCGAGTCAGTACATTTGTGCCAACTGCGAACGGATATTACCTGATTGGAAACATCAGCTTTTTTTGTGGGTGGTGATTGTTTTACAACAATCTCGCTACGAAATGATCGTAAGTACGCCAGAAATTGAGGCGGAAAAACAAAAATTACGAGAAAAATTTATGAGGTTTGGCTTGGATGTGGCTTTTAATCTGCGCGATCGCGGCTATTTCACAGACCTCATCGACCCCCGCACAGGCTACCCTTTACTTTCTCATCCGGGGATAATTCCTCACGATGACACAGCAGTCGTCAAAGCTTTACTCGGTTATCCAATTATAGAAAATAAATGCCGTGTCCTCGTCCATCCTAAGTGGGGCATGGCAGTTTATCCTAGTATTTTACTCTCAGTAGCCCCCCCAGCCATCCTTAAAAAGGCAATTCAAAATATCGCCCCCTTGCATGGTTGGAAAAAAATTGATTAGTCATTGGTCAATGGTCAATGGTCAATAGTCAATTGTTATTTGTCTCCCTAGTCTCCCTAGTCCCCCTAGTCCCCCTAGTCCCCAATCCCCGATCAACTATTCTTCGGTTTCCGCAACTGCTTAGAACCAATTGGCCCCAGAAGTTGATTGAGGGCGCGTAGTTGTTCTGGTGTACCCATAGCAATTAATACATCTGCGGGCATAAATACTGTATCAGGAGTGGGGCCGCCGATCAGGGTACCATCGTTGCGCCGCACAGCAAGTATCAATGCACCTGTTTGTCCTCGCAACCTGGCTTGTCCGAGAGTCAGTCCTACCACCGGACACACTTTGGGGTCAAGCAAAAATTCTTCCATGTATAACTGTCGATCTGTACCTGAGATAATTCCGTCTACAAAGTCCATAACTTGGGGTCTGAGGGCCGCAGAGGCCATTCTTTTACCACCAGTGATATAAGGAGAAACCACAGCATCTGCACCAGCGCGTTGCAACTTTTGCGAAGCTTCTTCTGTACTGGCCCTGGCGATCGCCCGAATGCTTGGATTCAAATATTTAGCGGAAAGTACTGTGTATAAATTTTCTGCATCAGAAGGAAGAGCTGCAACTATGCAAACGGCTCTGTCAATACCTACTCTCAAAAGTGTTTCATCTAGGGTGGCATCACCCTGGTATATAGTATAACCCTGATCCTGGGCATTTCTTACAGATTCGGCATCAGAATCAATAATCACAAAACAGACGCCTTCTGCTTGAAATTCTATCGCAATTTGCCGACCAGTCCGACTGAATCCACAGATGATATAATGCCCTGATAAAGATTCCATTGCCCGCCGCACCTGCCGAAATCGAATTCTTTCTTGAAAGTAGCCTTGAATAACTGCTTCTGTAAATCTATTAACTATATAACCAATAGTAATTACACCCATTAAAATTAAGGCGATAGTAAATAGTCGTCCTCTATCCCCTAGTGGATGCGTTTCACCATAACCAACGGTAGCTAAGGTAATGACTGTCATATATGCTGCATCTTCCCATGACCAGCCTTCAACTAGGGCGTACCATAAAGTACCAATCAAAAAGACACCAGCCAGAGCGATCGCCCCTAACATTAACTCTTTTTGGATGCGTTGATATTTTTGTTCCAGATTTGAGTACACAATTATTCACCATCGCCACTCGTTTTGAGGATAACTGAGTGTCAGCTTAAGATGAAATATGAGGAAGGATAAGAAATTTTCACGGATTTCTATCAGACCAGTGAATCACCCTATAATAAAGAATTTAGGGAGCCAAACAGGTGAGCCTAGAAACTCTAATTCAACAACACCCCATTACTCCAGAGTCAGGTACTGCATTATCTAGCGTCTTTGATGCTGATAGTTTTGATGCAGCTGTTATGTCTACCTATGGGCGGTTTCCCCTCGCTTTAGAGCGGGGTGCAGGCTGTCGCGTTTGGGATACTCAAGGACGAGAATATCTCGATTTTGTAGCAGGGATTGCTACTTGTACCTTGGGACATGCTCACCCAGCGATGGTAGAAGCGGTGACACGGCAGATTCAAAAACTGCATCACGTTTCTAATTTATACTACATTCCCGAACAGGGAGAATTGGCGAAATGGCTCGTTGACCATTCCTGTGCCGATCGCGTATTTTTCTGCAATTCAGGGGCAGAAGCAAACGAAGCTGCAATTAAGCTGGCGCGTAAATACGCACATACAGTATTGCAAATCGAACGTCCAATTATTATCACTACTCACTCCAGTTTCCACGGACGGACATTAGCAACGATTACTGCCACAGGACAACCGAAGTATCAAAAAAATTTCGACCCCCTAGTACCGGGATTCCACTACGTACCTTACAATGATATTTCGGCGGTAGAAGCAGCAATTAGCGAATTGGATGAAGGTGATTACCGCGTTGCGGCGATTTTGATTGAACCATTACAGGGAGAAGGCGGGGTTCGTCCGGGGGATGTAGCTTACTTCCAAAAATTACGACAAATTTGTGATGAGACGGGCGTGCTACTGATTTTCGATGAAGTACAAGTCGGAATGGGGCGCAGTGGTAAATTATGGGGTTATGAATATCTAGGCGTAGAACCAGATATCTTTACTAGTGCTAAAGGTTTGGGTGGTGGTATCCCCATCGGCGCAATGATGAGCAAAAAATTCTGCGACGTCTTCGCGCCAGGTGAACATGCTAGCACCTTTGGCGGCAATCCTTTTGTTTGTGGTGTGGCTTTGACTGTTTGTCAGACTTTGGAAAAAGAAAATATTTTACAGAACGTCCAACAACGGGGTGAACAGCTCAGAGATGGCTTAAGAGCGATCGCCAGCAAATATCCCAATCACATTGTGGATGTACGCGGCTGGGGTTTGATCAATGGTATGGAATTAACAGCAGACATTGAACTTACCGCCGCTGATATTGTCAAAGCAGCAATTAACGAGGGTTTGTTACTTGTACCAGCCGGTCCCAAAGTCATCCGGTTTGTACCACCCTTGATTGTGAGTGAAAAAGAAGTAAATACAGCACTGCAAATTGTTGACAAAGCAATGGCGACTGTCACAGCATAATGAGTTTGTAGTAAGCGCTACCCTGCGGGAACGCTGCGCGTACAGCGCTTACTACACCAAATGCAAACCGCAACAGCAATCATTAACGTGTGCGATCGCGCTTTCTAACTAAACTCTTAAAAACTCGTGAATGTCCATACGCACCTATTCCTGTCAAGGTGGGTCAAGGTGGGTAAAAGGGTCAATAATTTGATTAATATCGATAAAGAGAGTTGAATCATGGGAGAAAATATCTGTCTTTAGAATTTATTCAGGTTCCCCCAACAACAGGAAAAGCACCTAAAGGCTTAATTGTCGCTTTGCATGGTTGGGGTGCAAATGCTGAGGATTTAGCATCTTTAGCACCATACTTAAATTTGCCTGATTATCAGTTTGTGTTTCCTAATGCACCTTTTCCTCATCCTCACTCGCCTATAGGAAGAGCTTGGTATGAACTGAGCGCTGAGAATATGTATGAGGGATTAACACAAAGTCGGCAATTACTCACAGATTGGTTGCTTAGTTTAGAAAGTAGCACTGGTGTACCGCTTTCGCAAACGATTTTAAGCGGTTTTTCCCAAGGAGGGGCAATGACTTTGGATTTAGGATTAAAGTTGCCCTTTGCAGGTTTAGTTGTCATGAGTGGCTATTTACATCCCGGTGCTGTAGAGACGTCCCCTGCAACATCTCTAGCTCCCGTTTTAATCACCCATGGCAGATATGATCAAGTAGTACCTCTACGAGCCGCACTCAACGCCAAAGAAACTTTAGAGTCGCGAGGAATTGCAGTACAGTACTATGAATTTGATATGGGTCATGAAATCCAACTACCAATGCTAGAGTTAATACGTAATTTTGTGATTAATACTCAAGTCACTACAGAGTAGCTTGTTGCTAGATTTTGTCTCATCCCGGTTACAAAAGTTTTACAAAATCCGGTATATATCCGGAAAAATTTCACGTAATTAATGCTCTCAAATGAGTAATATATATTGGGTGGCTGCGTCGGGCGCAAACAAACCCAAGCTGGATGCAAATGCTGCTAACGGGAGGGGCGAGCATTATGAAAACTCTAAGCATTTCCAAAAAAGACATTGCTACGATGACTCCACAAGATGTAGAAAAATTAGCTACACGCTTGGAGCAGGATAACTATAGCAATGCTTTTGAAGGTTTGGACGATTGGCACATGCTACGTGCGATCGCATTTCAACGCCCAGAGTTAATTGAACCATATATTCACCTTCTAGATTTAGAACCCTACGATGAAGCCTGACAAAAGGGTTCTGATTGGTATCGGCGGCGGGATCGCCGCCTACAAAATTTGTGAAGTTGTTTCCACGTTATTTAAAAGTGGTGTGGAAGTCAGAACGATTCTGACTAATTCTGCCCAAAAATTTGTCACACCTCTAACTTTTTCTACTCTCTCACGCTATCCCGCCTTTACAGATGAAAATTTTTGGCAACCAATTTATTCTCGTCCTTTACATATAGAATTGGGCGAGTGGGCAGAAGTGTTTTTAATCGCACCTTTGACAGCTAATACATTAGCAAAATTAGCTCACGGGATAGCTGACAATTTGCTGACAAATACCGTCTTAGCTTCCACTTGTCCTGTGGTGTTAGCACCAGCTATGAACACCGATATGTGGGAACAGCAGTCGGTGCAGCAAAATTGGCAAAATATCTTAAAAAATCATCGTTTTCATAGTTTGCAACCAGGATCGGGATTACTCGCGTGCGATCGCGTCGGTGCTGGAAGAATGGCAGAACCGCCAGAAATCATTGCTTATATTCAATCTTTACTGCACACCAGAGGTAAGCGGGATTTAGCAGGAAAGCGAGTCTTAATCAGTGCTGGGGGAACACGAGAGCATTTTGATCCCGTGAGATTTATCGGTAATCCTGCTACAGGCAAGATGGGGTTAGCTTTAGCACAAGCAGCACTCCATCGAGGTGCAAACGTGATCTTAGTACACAGTCCCATGAATGCTGATATACCGATAGGAATAGAAACATTTCCTGTGGTCAGCGCTGAGGAAATGCGCTCTGCTATACTACGTAATTATTCTAATTCAGATGTCATAATTATGTCGGCCGCAGTTGCAGATGTCAAACCACGAGAGTACCATTACGAGAAATTGCCCAAGCGATCGCTCCCAGAATCTTTAGCTTTAGAACCTGTACCCGATATAATTGCAGAATTGTCCCAGCGTAAACAACCTCATCAATTATTAATTGGATTTGCTGCTCAGACAGGAGATATTATCACTCCCGCTTGGGAAAAATTGCACAGAAAAAATTTAGACGCTATTGTTGCTAACCCAGTAGATAAACCTGATAGTGGTTTTGGCAGCGACAACAACCAAGCAGTATTTTTAGATAGACAAGGTCGTCAGCTAGAAATTTCACCATGCACTAAATTACAGCTAGCTCATTATCTATTTGATTTTGTTGATAGTTTTAGTAATTAGTTGGATAACTGCTTCACTCTAGCTGTATGGGTATCCAAGACGAAGAAATTTCCGAATTTATATTAATCAATAATGATATAAAAGGGTGCAAGCTACGGCATAATGATTGCGAGCAGAGCAGAATTGCCACAAATGATACTAACAAGGCTAACTGAAGAATTAGACAATCTAAGTAAAAATGGTAGTAACGGAGTACTCATCTTATACAACCATACAGTCGTTTGGAATCTTTACTTTAATGGCGGGAAGTTGGTCTATGCCACAGGTGGGATGCATCCTGTCAGACGCTGGAATAGAGCTTTAAAGCAGCATTGCCCGAATTGGCAGTGGAATGTTGAGTCTTCTGTATTGTCCAACGAAAATCAATCTTGGGAATGTTACCTCCTTGCTCAAGGAATTAGCCAAAGGCAATTGAGTGCCATCCAAACCAAGTTAGTAATTCGTAGTATTGTTCAAGAATGTTTTTTTGAAATAAGTAACTATAAAGACCTAAAAAATAACTGGACACCTACTCAAAAAGATATATTTGATTTACCCCAACTGATAGCCTTGTCTTCTTGGGAAATACTATCAGTTTTCACCAAAGCAACAAATACACAACAAAAATGGCAAGCTGCTGGTTTAGATCACCTTAGCCCCAGTCTCGCCCCAGTTTTGATCTCAACGGTAGATTCTCAAGTCATCTCTGTTTCCGAAAAGAAGTATTTCAACAGTGATTTTACCCTATGGGATATTGCCTTAGAGCAAGAAAAATCAGTGACAGATGTGGCTCTCTCTTTGATACCTTGGGTTGATAAGGGTATATTAGAACTCCAGAAGATTCCAGATTTACCATTACCAATTATAAAAAAAGTAGTAGCAGCAACGCCCCTCTCATTAGAAAATGAATCTATTACATCTGTTCAAAAATCTGCTCAGGAATCTGTTCAGAAATCTGTTCAGGAATCTATTGATAAATCTACTCATAAACAACCTTTAATTGCTTGCATTGATGATAGCCCAGTGTTGGCTTACGCTTTAAGAAAAATATTGATCCCCGCCGGATATCAAATGTTGAGCATTCCGGAGCCGATGCGAGGATTTTCTCAACTCATCGAACACAAGCCTGATTTAATCTTGTTAGACTTGCTCCTACCGAATGCTGATGGTTATAGCATCTGTAAATTTTTGCGCGATACTCCCACTTTTAGGAATACACCAATTATTTTTCTGACAGAACGGAATACCCCTATTGATCGGGCCCATGCGATGTTAGTCGGTGCTACTGAATTTTTAGGTAAACCACCACAGCCAGAAGAATTATTACAGATTGTGCAGAAGTATATCGGGTCAAACAATTAAAAACTAAAAAGATGAATCAAACTGCTTCATCAACAATTAAGCCACCCTTCAGGAAAATTTTAGGTATATCCAGAATGCTCATAATTTTTTCCTGATAGGGAGCAGCACCTTGACAAAATTGAGCATTAATTGAATTGATTGTAGTTGGTATTGCTGTTACTTTTTGTAAGTTCAGAGAAAACATCACATCGTAAATTTCTTCAACTATCACACCAGCAACTATACCCTCAACTTCGATCACCATTGCTTTAGAACCAACAATCACACCTTTTGATGGCACATTTAATAGTAATCCACACAGATCAATTAGGGTAAGTATCTCACCTCGCAGATTCATGTTACCGACGATATGTGATGGACAACAAGGAATAGGAGTCACATGATAAATATCAGTAAACTCCCGCACCATCTCTAAATCAACACCAAAAAGATGGTCATTTAAAGTAATAACCGCTAAAGTTTTAAAGTTCTTAAAATCCTGAGTTTTTGCCGAAAGTCTGAGATTATCTGCTCTTTGTTTAAAAACTTTTCTTTCTTCTAAAGTTGCATTCGGGCAAAATATAGACTTTTGTAGCAGTAAAAACTCGGAATCGTGCGTTTGACCTTCGTCTAGATGAGAATTATCTAAAATATCCTGTTGCAGATAGTTTTGCAAAGACACAATTTGTTCTGTCTCGTCAACGTAGAACCAATTATTGGGATGACTTAAGATTAAAATCTCATCTGGAAAATGGGCAACACCATTAATAATATTTCTTTGTTCATCTACTACTAATTCTCGTTGATCATTAAGTTCAGTAGCAATTTCCTCTAAAGAGATTTCTCTAATTTCATGAATTTGATTAACAAGAATACCTAGTCGTAATTCTTCATACTTTAAAACTACTATACTATCTGTCAAGCGATAATCTGGTGACAGATAGCCCAATTTCAAATTCAAATCCAGAACTGGCAAAATCTTCTCTCGGAGATTGACGAAACCAATTATTCCATGAGGAAGTTCTGGAATTATTGTCAACTCTGGGAGATTGAAAATTTCTTCTACATAAACCGTGTCAATGCCGTAGAGATAGTTATTTAAGCTAAAAGTGAGATACAGATTTTTCTTCATTTTTTGAGGATTTACTTTTTAATATAAACAAGAGATTCTGGAAATAGTTTTGTCTGAAAATTACTGAGATTTTGATTACAAAGTTCTGTATGCCCTGTAATTAAATACCCTAATGGTTGGAGAGTATGATAAAATTTTTCTAAAATTTTAGCAATTACTGTAGGCTCAAAATAAATAAACACATTCCGACAAATAACTAAATCCATATCTCGGAAATCGGAATATGGATGAATAAACAAATCTTTGACTAAATTTGTATATTGAAACTTGACCATTTTTTTTATTTGTTCATCTAGGTAATAATTATTGTTAGAATTTATAAAATACTTCTGGATTGTTTTTGTATCCAGGCTTCTTAATGACCAAGCTGTATAAATTCCTTCTCTTGCTTTTTTCAATGCTTCTTTGTTGATATCTAAACCCAGAATGATCACATGCCATTCCTCTAAATTGGGAATCAATTCTTTTAAAAGAATAGCAATCGAATAAGGCTCATCACCTGTGGAACATCCAGCGCTACAAATACGAATAGTTTTGTAATTCTGTTTGCGTTGAATTATTTCGGGAAGAATCTTATTTCGTAATAATTTAAATTGCCCCTTGTCTCTAAAAAAGTAACTTTCAGTATTTGTTAAAATTGCAATAAACTTTTGCCATTCTAGGTAGCTATATATAGTAGAAGATGCTAAGACTTTATAATATATTTCTGGGTATAATATTTTGAGAGTTTTCATACGCAAAAATATTTTTTGGATTAAATTTCCTCGATCGCGCTCTCGAATTTTGATTCCGGTATGCTTGGCAATTAATCGGATAAACGCCTTTGTTAGCTCTACACTTAAAGTCTCTGCTTCTGACACTTTGACTCCTAATTATTCTCTTCACAATTCAAGAAAATTGTTTTGCAACAGAGCCAGCAACTTTGGCGCGATCGCCTGAATTGGTAAAACTTGTTGCGCGGCTCCTAACTCAACTGCTACTTTTGGCATTCCAAAAACCACAGAAGAAGCTTCATCTTGAGCGATGGTAAAACCGCCAGCTTGAGCGATCGCCTGCATTCCCTCTGCTCCATCTCTACCCATTCCAGTTAACAAGATTCCCACACATGCTTGACCATAAAATTTGGCAACAGATGCAAATGTTACTGTCACTGACGGGCGATGTCCTGCTACTGGTGGTGAGTCAGAGTAAAGAAATCTACCCCTTTGATCAAGTTCTAAATGCTGTTGTTCTGGTGGGAAATAAATTCTCCCTGGTTTTGGTGTGTCCCCTAGTTGAGCAATTTGAATTGATAATCGACAATCAACAGCTAACCAATCAATTAATCCTTGTAAAAAACCAAGATAAATATGTTGTACACAAATCACTGGTAAGGGAAAATCTAATGGTAATTTAGTGAATATTTCTTTCAAGGCTTGGGGACCACCTGTAGATGCTCCAATCGCTACTAATTTTGGTTTAGCTAAAGATTTAGAAGATAAAGCAGCTATTTTTGCTGCTTGAAAATTCTGTGTTTTTGTATCCAGTTTGCGCTTTTTGCGAAATACTTTTACCCCAGAGAGAATTTTTATCTTGTTAATCAACTCCTGTTTAAATTCCTCATCATCTGCTGCTAATCCTATGGTTGGCTTCGGAAAAATATCCACAGCCCCCGCTTCTAAAAGCTGAAAAATATTTTTGGAATCATCTGTTTGTACGGAAACACTAATTACTAAAATTGGTCGTGGATAGAGTGCCATGACTTCAGTTGTCAACTCTAAACCATTCATGTGAGGCATATGAAAATCTGTACAAATAACATCAGGTTCAACTTTAGGAATCAATTCCAAAGCTTCTAAACCAGTGCAAGCTTCTCCAACCACCTCAATTTGTGGTGATGAGGTCAAAATTCTTTTTAAAAGTACCAGAGCAATTTGTGAATCTTCAACTAACAAAACTCGAATTGGCATTGATTGGTTATTGGTGGTTGGTTTTTGGTAGTGTTTGGTGCTAGTTATTCAAAACAACAAACTACGAAAAATTATCAATATATATAATCAAACTAATCTTCCTAATATTTCTAAAAGAACATCTTGATTAAAATTACTTTTGATAATGTAGGCATTAGCCCCGACATCAGCGCCCCTGGTTTTATCTGCCTCAGAAGCAAGGGTTGTCACTAAAATAATCGGCAATGTTTTATATTCTGGATGCTGACGTATTTTGGCAGTCAATGACAATCCATCAAGATTGGGCATTTCCACATCAGAAATCATCGCGTCAAATTTCCGAGTTTGAAGTTTGTTATAACCATCTAGTCCATCTTCCGCGATCACTACTTCATATCCAGCTTTTTCCAAAAGCCGTTTTTCTTGGGTGCGAACGGGAATGGAATCTTCTACTAACAGAATTACTGGTTTAGTTTTTACTCTTTTTCTTTGTTTTGCAGAAACTACAGATGTAGTTTGCTGGTGCAAAGATTTGAGCAAATCCGAGGGGTTAAGAATCATGCACACTTCTCCAGAACCGAGAACTGTAGCGCCACTGACATTACGCACCCGTTTTAATAACTGAGTTTGAGGTTTA
Organism: Pelatocladus sp. BLCC-F211; assembly: GCF_041928655.1. Lineage (NCBI taxonomy): Bacteria > Bacillati > Cyanobacteriota > Cyanophyceae > Nostocales > Hapalosiphonaceae > Pelatocladus > Pelatocladus sp. BLCC-F211. The sequence continues at coordinate 71,174 of NZ_JBHFLM010000057.1, forward strand.
ATTACCACTTCTTGAGTTTGCATGAGGCGATCGACAAATAATCCAAATACTTCTTCTCCTACTTTGATTAAAATACAAGGTTGTTGAGTCTGGTTTTGTGGCTCAAATTTGGCAGCTTGAGCATACGCAGGAGAATTGGAAAGTTCCAGCAAATCAGCAAGATTCGCAACCAAAATACTTTGATTATCCAAGTTAATAGTTGTGCAATCTTCATTCGTCAAAATTTGTTTGGGAGAGATAAATAAAGTCCTCTGTACAAATTCAACTGGTAAAGCATGAACAATACCTTGAACTTCAAATAGGAGTACATTGTTAATCGCCAAACTTGTATTTAACTGAATGCGGAAGGTACATCCTTGAGTGGGGATTGATTCGATTTCAATATTACCTTTAAGTCGTTCGATGCTTGTCCGTACGACATCTAAACCGATTCCTCTACCAGAAATTTCTGTAATAAAAGTTTGGGTGGAAAAACCAGGAGCCAAAATCAAAGCATGAAGTTGACTGGGAGTCATGTTTTCCAGTTCTTTATAACTGTACAATCCACGTTTGAAGGCGGTTTGTTTGATTTTCTCAATGTTTAATCCCCGTCCATCATCTGCTACTTCGATGACAATTTTGTTAGCCATTTGATAGCCTTTCAACCAAATAGTGGCGACGGGAGATTTGCCAAGTTTTTCTCGCTCACTGGGAGTCTCAATGCCATGATCTATAGCATTACGAATCATGTGCATCAAAGGATCTTTAATTTCTTCGAGAATACGTTTATCTGTGGTGATTTCTCCACCGGAGATCATTAATTCGACTTGTTTAGATTGTTGTTTGGCTAAATCTCGAACGGTGCGAGGAAGCAAATCAAACACGGTGGATAGAGGTAGAAGTCGGAGGGTACGAATTTTGTCTCTTAATTCTCCAGTAACAATGTCTAATTTAGTATTGTGTTCTTGAATTGTATTTCTTAAAGAATAGATAGTTTTTTCTAAGCGTTCTGTGTAGGAATCAATGTTTAATGATGAAGATTCAGCAACTTTTGTTTGGTTATAAAAAGCTTTCCACTCTTCCCATAGGTTTGTCATTTCCTCAATTGCAGTGGCGGTATGAGCTATGGCGTTTTTAGTAAGAGTTAGTTCCTCGGTGTGTGTAATTAAAGCGTCTAAATGAAGAGTTTGCACCCGAATTGTATCGATGTGATAGGGTTGACTAGATCCTAAAGGGGGAGGAGGTAAATCTTGAATAACCGGTTTGACAGAAATTGGGGTAGGAAGTGGTGAAAGTTCAGGAAGAAGTGGTAAAGATTCCGGGGTTGTGGATGGGGCCACAATTCCCACTAAATTGTCAAGGATTTCGACTGTATTCACCCCTGTGACTTCACCAGTCACCGCTTCGTATACCAACAAACCGATCGCATCCAATCCTTGATAAAGGCGATCGCTAATTTGTGGAGTTAAGATCATTTCTTGGCGTTTGATTCCCAACAAAATCTCTTCGAGTTGATGGGTGAGGGTGACTACATTTTCTACCCCTAAACTGCGGGAATCTCCCTTTAAACTATGAGCTTCTCGCAGCAACTGTTGTAAAGTGGCTTCATCTTGTGGTTGCTTTTGCAAGTGTAGTATACCTGCTACCAGGTTCTGCAAACGTTCTTCGCTAGTAGTTTGATAAATGTCTCGAAGTTCTTCGTCTTCTATAAAAGAAAATTTTGCTTGCGGAGAATTGCTGTTATTTGCTGCATAGACAGGCGATGGCGGATCTTTTAACTCATTAGTGCTTGTTGGAGATTGATTCTCTTGTGCAACTGATACTTGCGTGCTGACAGTTAGTTGCACTTGTTCTAATTGTTCTGGCTCTGGCGGTTCCGACTCTGCAACAGCTACCATTAACTGTTCGAGTATATCAGCTGTATCTACCCCAGTTGCTTCACCGGTCACAGCTTCGTATACCAACAAACCGATCGCATCCAATCCTAAATAAAGGCGATCGCTAACTTCTGGAGTTAAAATCATTTCTTGGCGTTTCAGACTCAAGAGAATCTTCTCCACCTGATCGCTGAGAGTTACTACATCTTCTACACCAATAATTCTGGAGTCACCTTTAAGGCTATGGACTATCCTTGCTAACTTTTCTAAAGTAGCTTCAGCTTCATCCTTTGATTGCTGTTGTAGATACAGTAAACCATCTGTCAGTTTTTGTAAATTTTCTTCACTGGAAATTTTATACAATTCCCGCAGTTCTTCATCTTCTATAAACATGGTTTGGTCATTGGTCATTGGTCATTGGTCATTCTGTCTCCCTTGTCCCCCTTGTCCCCATCTCCCTTGTCCCCCTTGTTCTCATCTACACGATCTCTTTGAGAGTCAGAGCAACTGCACTGAGTTGTTCAGTACCAAGTTTGGTTTGATTGATACCAGTAGCAGTTTCTTTGGCTCCTCTGTTGATATTGTCCATTGCTTGGACAACTTGTTGAATCGCATCTAATTGTTGCTTGAGATTGAGTGAAATTTGTTGATTATTCACGACCATATAATTAATTGCGTCTGCTACTCCAGCAAAAGCTTGATCTGATTTTTGAACCTTTTCTACTCCTGTTTTCACTATCTTGGTACCTTCTTCTGTCACCATGACAGTTGAATTAATAGCTTTTTGGATGTTAGAAACGAGGATATTAATCTTGTCGGCAGATTTTTGACTTTGATCAGATAATCTGCGAATTTCATTAGCGACTACAGCAAAGCCTTTTCCATATTCTCCAGCCCGGACTGCTTCAACAGAGGAATTGAGCGCCAACATATTAGTTTGATTTGCTAAGTCAGAAACAATTTGCGAAATACTAGCAATTTGACTAGCTTGGGCGCTGAGATGCACAATTTGTTCGGCGATCGCAACTACTTTCTTTTCGAGAATAAACATACTTTCAAGGGTTTCTTTCACAGCTTGGCTACCATCTTCTGCGGTTGTGAGAGCCTGCTGTGCAGCAGTAGTGGCTGATTTTGCTTGTTGAGCTGACTGGCGACAAGAAGCTTCCAGCTCATCCATCGTTGTTGTAGTTTCATGTACCGAGGCTGCTTGCTGTCCAGCTATACGTGCTTGCTGATCCAAGCCAGAAAAAGTTTGTTGAATAGAAGCAGATATGACATTTACTAATTGCTTGATCAGGTGTACAACTTGACGTGTTCGGAAAATTCCCAACGATAGCACCACAGCCAGAGAAACAATAATAATCAAAATGGTGACAATTTTCAATGAATTGACAGTGGCAAAAACACTATTTTTGGGAACTCTATTGATTACTACTAAAAATTCTGGCTGATTTGGACTGGGAACAACGCGACGGAATGCAAATAGATAGTCTCCTTGCTCAACAAATCCCTTTTCACTGCCTAATATTTTTTTGGCTACATTAGGAGAATAATCTTGATCTAATTTGTCATTTTTTTGAAATTCAAATCCCCACTCTTTTGCAGCATTAGGATGGTAAATGTAAAATCCTTCTTGATTAACAATGAAATTTTCTTGACCTTGATATATATTTTCTGCATTTCCCCTTTGATTATCACCCTCTTTAAAATCTTTGATAAATTTCTCAGCAAATATGTTAGCGACGATCATTCCTTTTTTTTGTCCAGAGGAATTCAGAATCGGTATACTATAACTAATAGTTGGTTGATAAGGTTTTTTAATCTCACCGTTTTCCTGGTTGAGATTAACAGGAGAAACATATATATTGTTAGATGACAGTTTCATCGTTTCTGAAAAAATTTGTCTATCTATCTGTTGTTGCAGTTCGCCTTCGGGGACAACTTTGCTCTTAGAACCATCGGCATCAACTCGCACCACTTCTTTGCCATTTTCATCTATGTAACGGAGTTTCATATAATGAGGCTTTTGTTCCATCATGGCAACAAAATTAGCTTGTAATTGCCCAACCCAGGCGTTGTAAGATAAATTAGTTTGTCCGTCTAATCCACCATTTTCTTTGGCTCGAATGATTCCTTGAATTTGGGGAGATTTGCTTAAGAAAAAAACATCATCACTCACACCATTGAGAAAGCTATTAATCTTATTAGCTTCTTTACTTGACTCAGTCTCCATATTGTTTTCTGCAATTTCTGATAGGCTGTTACTGGAAGCATAAATGCCATACAAGCCCACAATGGAGACAGGAATCATAGTGCTGAAAACAAGCAATATGATAAATTGATCCTGAAGCTTTAATTGATTCGGTAATTTTTTGAAAATTTTACTAAACATGGCTGATGAGTGATAGGTAGAGATTTTTGATAGATCAAACCGGGAATAGGGAATAGGGAATAGGGAATAGGGAATAGGGAATAGGGAATAGGGAATAGGGAATAGGGAATAGGGAATAGGGAATAGGGAATAGGAACTTAATTAATTTATAATTACCTATTACTATTCATCGTGAATTTATATTTTGATGTGTTTGGTAAATATTATGAAAAAATCAATGGAATTTACTCTTGTTTGTGTTTGTAAATGCTCAGAATTTGCCGTAAAATATTTCCCATCACAACTTGATAGGTATTAGTAAATTATCTGAATTAGGTTTTACTGGGTTGCTACGTAAACCAAAAAGCACCCTGAGAATTTTCAGATAACTGGATAATTACTGACTCATGATTTGTGTTTTAAAGGCAAGCACACATTTAAAGTTTTTCGTTTAGTCAGTATTAGCCAGCGAGCAGTCTTAACAAATACTTGATATTTTAAGCACCTGTGCCAAATTACAAGGATGACATCGGCGCAAAGTGCCGATTTTCCCAATAGCCTTGGCAGATAATCCACAGATGCAAGTACTTAAGCTACTTTCAAAATCTGTGGTAAATTGGTAGACTCCGCAGATTATACATCAACCTGGGAGAAAGTGGTCATTTGTCATTGGTCATTGGTCATTGGTAAGTACTTAGACAGGATTAATTACACACATTATTCTTTGTTCTTCATTCCCCGTTCCCCGTTAAGAGTTCCCTGTTAAGAGTTCCCTGTTCTTGAGTAACCGTATTTTTACACCAAATTTTTCAGATTCTGAACGATTTTGTTGAGGTCGATAGTAGCATTTTTAACCATAGTGATACCAATGGCTGTTTCTTTTGCTCCTGAGTTGATATCATTTACGGCTGATACGACTTGTTGTACAGCAACAGCCTGTTGTTTAGCAGTAAGAAAAATTTGCTGGTTGTTGATAAATACCTTGTTGACGGCGTCAGTAATACTTGCGAATACCTCACCGGTTTCTTGAGTCAATTTGATACCTTCTGTTGCTTTCTTCGTGCCTTGATCAGTTACCATCACAGCAGAGTTGATAGCTGCTTGTACTTGATTCACCAGGGAATTAATTTGATCTGCTGACTTGCGGCTTTGATCAGCCAGTTTACGAATCTCACTAGCTACCACTGCAAAGCCTTTACCTTGATCACCTGCACGAGCTGCTTCGACTTCCGCATTCAAAGCTAACATGTTAGTTTGATTTGCCAATTCTGCGACTAAATCAGAAATTGTAGAGATTTGAGTAGTCTGTTCGCTCAAGTGTGTAGTTTGATAAGCGATCGCCATTACCTGATCTCTTAACTGCGAGATACCTTCAATCGTTAGCCCAACTGTTGTACTTCCTTCTTTAGCGAGAGTTAATGCTTGTTTAGCTCTGTTTGCAGAGCTTTCTGCTTGTTCGGCTGACTGGAGTGCTGAAGTACCGACTTCATCGATAGTAGTAGTAGTTTGATTCACGGACGCAGATTGTTGCAAAATGATACGTTCTTGCTCAAATACGCTGGTAGCAATGTTTCCAGATGAAGTCGCGACTGCATAGGCGACTTCGTTGATTGGCTGCATGATGCGGCGAATGACGTAAAACGAGATATAAATTCCAGCCCCAACACTAACCAGCCATCCACCCCAATTAATTACACTTGATAATAGCTGAAACTGATCTGATGCCTTTTCTAGCTGCTCAAAAACTCTCTTTTCTTGTTGTTCCATTCCAGCTAGTGTCGCTCTGATATCATTGCTAATTTGCTCACTCTTATCGGAAGCTAATACAGCAGAAATCTTTTGTTCTTGTCCATTTTTTTTGAAACCAATAGTTTCTTCTAATTCAGCAAATTTCGTTTGAGTTAATTGTATAAATCGATTAGTATTTTGGCTTTGGAATGGATTGCTATTTACTAGCTTTTTTAATTGCTCAGTATGTTCTTTGAAATCGTTTTGTGCAGTCGCATAGATTTGTAGATAGTTTTCTTTTCCAGTGAGCAAAAATCCACGTTGTCCGGTCTCAGCACCTACGATATCTTTCTCCAACTCGTTTAATAGCAGCTTGATTTCATATGTACGCTCCTCCTGATTATGCATTTGTCTTAACTTCGCCCTAGAAATCTCAGAAAATGTCGTTACAATACCTGTCAATATCAGAACCACACCAAAACCTACAGGTACAATTTGGTTGACCTTTAAAGGGCGTTGCACTTGCTTTTGCGTCATTTTTGTGCCTCTAAACCTACAAAAATATGATTTTTATAAAAAGTGGCACCCTGGTTTTGCTTCTTCATTCACTCTTAACTATTTTGAGAGAAATCTTTATAGATTAGACCAAAAAATTTGCCTCATAACCAAAAGTGAATTGGTTCAACTAGCAAACTCAAAAAAAACATGAATATAAAATTTATCAGTCTTAATACTTCTCAATAACCAATGTCTCGCTTCAAGTAATAGACTTTCGTTATGGCGATGCGATCGCTCTCTATGTAATTTTTACAGTTGTGTTGCCAAAAGGGTAATGCTCTGATAAATGTACTTAAGTGCCTACCGTTAGATTTTTACAATACAGCAGGAATTCCCTGGGTGCAATACCGCCAGTCTGAACATCTGACTTGAAGGTGGGTGTAGGGCATTGGGCATGAATCAGTTATCAGTTATCAGTTAACAGTTTAATTTGATAACTGATAACTGAGAATTTGTCCCCAACCTCCCCACCTCCCCGTGTCTCCCTTGTCCCTAATCCCCTTATTATCCCTTGAGAAATAAAATCAAATAGATTACTTAGGTGTGAAGAAGTGATATCTAGAGTTTGGTCAAATTCTTTGCTACTTAGCCCTGCGGTGATAGTAGCAAGCTTTGTTGTGTTACCCTCAACAGTTTTAGCTGAAGTATCTACAAATGAACAAGTTCAGCCAGAATTTTCGGTAGTATCTGAACTGTCTCAAAGCGAGCAGGCGCAGGTCAGTTCTGTTTCTCAATTATCTGATGTACAGCCCACAGACTGGGCATTTCAAGCACTACAATCCCTTGTAGAACGGTATGGTTGTATCGCTGGCTACCCTAATGGTACGTACCGGGGTAATCGACCCATGACGCGATACGAATTTGCTGCTGGTTTGAATGCTTGTTTAGATCGGGTAAATGAAATCATTGCTACCGCTACAAGTGATTTGGTGAGGAAAGAGGATTTAGCCACACTGCAAAGACTGCAAGAGGAGTTCTCAGCAGAATTAGCAACACTGCGCGGTCGTGTCGATGCGCTAGAAGCACGCACAACTGAAATAGAAGCAAATCAGTTTTCTACCACTACAAAACTCAATGCAGAAGCGATATTTGCTGTAACTAGTGTTTTTGGCGATCGCGCTGCTGATAGAGACAATAATTCCAATAACAACCCAGATTTGCAAGATAATATCATCTTCGCGGATCGCGTGCGTCTGAATTTTGATACCAGCTTTATCGGTAAAGACCGTCTGCGAGTCCGCTTGCAAGGTAGAAATATTACCGAGTTTCAGGGTAATGTTACAGGTACGAGGATGACCCGTTTAGGATTTGACGGTGATGACGATAACGATTTGGTGTTAGATGACCTGTATTATTACTTTCCTTTGGGCGATAAAGCGAGAATCGTAGTTTCTGCTGCGAATACAGAATTGAATAGCCTTGTAGAAACACTAAGTCCATTTGAAAGTTCTGGTACTGGTAGTATTTCGCGTTTTGGACGATTTAACCCGATCTACCGAACTGTTGGTAGCACTGGGTTAGTACTTAATTATCAGTTTAGCGATCGCGCTAGTCTCGATTTAGCCTATATGGTTCGCGATCCTGAAGATCCTAGTGGTGAAAATGGACTGTTTAACGGTAACTATGGCGCTTTGGCACAATTCATTTTTGAGCCAATCAAAAATTTAAATCTAGGCTTGACTTATGTCCACTCCTACAATGCGGGAGGTAGCAATAGTGGTGTCAACCTCACAGGTAGTACCGGTAGTACCAACGCTGTCAGACCTTTTGGTAATGCTTCTACTTCCGCAGATTCCCTTGGTTTAGAAACTAGCTGGCGCATCAGTCCTAAATTTACCCTTTCCGGTTGGTTAACCTACTCATTTGCCCAGTCGGAAGTTAGTGATGATAATGCAGATATCTTAAACTACGCTGTCACTTTGGCTTTTCCTGATTTAGGAGGAAAAGGTAATTTAGCTGGAATTGTTTTTGGTATGCCACCAAAAGTGATAGAAAGTAGCCAGGTAGAAGATCAGGATACTTCTTTACATATAGAAGGTTTTTATCGCTTCCAAGTTACGGATAATATTTCTATAACTCCTGGTGTGTTTGTGATTACCAATCCAGAACACAACGATAATAACGACAGTATTTTGGTTGGCACAATCCGCACCACCTTCAAGTTTTAACCTGAAAAAATTTACGAAAACTAGTTACGAAAACTGGGGTGCGATCGCTTGATAACTTTTTACACTTGCGCTGCAAAAGCTGTGTTGCCAAAAAGTTAATGCTCTGATAAATCTACTTAAGTGTCTACTTTGAGACTTTGTAAAATACAACAGTAGTCTCCTGGGTGCAATACCGTAAGTATAAACATCTACCTTAGGAGAATAATCATGAATAATGAATTTATAGTATGCAAGCATTGTGGCTATGATACAAATCCGATTACAGCTACACAATGTCTAAAATGCGGTCAGAAACTGGATGTTCCGGTAAAAAACATCAATATGGATACCAAACTAAAGCCAAAATCTTTAGGAGATTGGCTGTTTACACCTTGGATGATTTGGCTTGGTTGTGGTTTGTTGTTTGTGCTTGTGAGTGGGTCAATCTACTCTTTGTTCTCAAGTTCCAGCAGTGTGAACAATCCTAATGGTGTCGGAGTTGTCAATTCTGATGGCAGCAATCAGAATATCCCCCCTGATGTTAAACTCTACAATTCGATGAAAGATGTGCCGAATGTACCGGAAGGTACATTTAACTACGGTGGTGGTTCCAGTTTTGCTGCGTTGACTGCTCAAGGCTTACACGAAGCCATGACTGCGGCTCACCCCAATTTTAAACTCCGCTACACCGAACCAAGAGACGGAAAACCTGGTGGTAAAAAAGGTGTAAGTATGGTGATCGATGGTCAACTGAGCTTGACTCTGTACGCAGCATCTCTTAGTGAAGAGCAATATAAAAAGGCTAAAGAGCGGGGTTTTGGGCTAAAGCAAGTACCAGTAGCTTTAGATGCACTTGTCGTCTTTACCCATCGAGATATCTCCATTCCAGGACTTTCAGTCGATCAACTTCAAGACATATATGAGGGCAAAATAACCAACTGGAAGCAGGTGGGAGGACCGAATCTGCCCATTGTACCTTTTACTAGAGATCCTAAAGCTTCCAATGTATTGAATGAGCTTCTTGGGAAAGACATTGACCAACTCAGTCCCAGCATACAAATAGTTCGTGATTATACTGAGGGTATTCGTAAGGTGTCTTCCACTCCAGGGGGTATTTCCTTTGGAGGAAATGCACTCATCATGGGTCAACAAACTATCCGCCCCCTTGCTATTGCTAAAGCTAACTCCCAAGAATATGTGCAACCCTTTATAGATAATGGCAAGCAGATGAATACTGCCGCACTCAGGGATTCTTCTTACCCTCTTGCTCGGCGTCGGTTTATCGTCTATCGCCTGGATGGTACAATCGACCAATTAGCTGGAGAAGCCTATGTCAATATGTTACTTTCCAAAGAAGGTCAGCAAATTGTTGAAAAGGCAGGGTTAGTTCCTCTACGCTGATATTTCCATCTCCGATAGAGATTCATACAAATAGTTAGAACTTTTCTTAATTAGTTATGGTGCAATAACTAGTTCTTCCTTTGTATGTTATTGATCAGAGTTTAGCGATCGCACCAATTTTGCACATATTAAAGAACGTTTTTACCAATTGCAATTCACAGATAATATTGTCATTGCTCCTCGCTGATTTATTATCACTAATCCAGAACACAACGATCACAATAACAACATCTTCTGTAGGAACTATTCGGACTGCCTTCAAGGTTTAAAGATTTTCTGTTTTAAATGGCAATTACTCGTAATAAAATCCCTCAATTGGAACACCATCTTCGTGTTTGTTTTCCTTAGATTTCCCAGGTAATGATTTTCCATTAAGACCAATACGGTTAATCTCAAGGTTTTCTTTTTGCGCTCCTACTCGTAACATGACCAAAGGTTCGTCTCCACAGCTTTCAAACTTGTAGTAACAGCCTTTGGGAAGCAAAATACCTTGATTTCTGGTAAGCATGGCAACCTCACCTTCCTTACCTGAAAACTTTGCTGCTCCAGCTAAGATGACAAAGGCATGATCTTCAGCAGGGTGAGCATGAAGAACATTTTCTCCGCCTTTAGCATAACATTTGATCCTGATACTCATCAGATCAGTACTAGCCAATGTATAGTCACTTCTTCCTTTGCTCAAAAGCTGGGTTCTGAGCCGAAACAGTTGAGGTTCTATACTATTGTCTACAGACTGATTCTGAAGTTTTGTATTTAAAGAAATTTGAGGTTGCATATTTTACTCCTTGAATAAGGATATTAATGTTCAACTTGTGTATTATGAAAATTTCTATAACGATCACTTCAAAAACCTAACACTTCTAACTTGGCTCATTCTGAAATACTTTTGAATATGTTTTCTAGGAATTTGATACTTTAGATTTAGGGATAAATCCAAATTTTAAATTCTGAGAGTATTCTGAAATTCCATCAAAGCATAATCTATTGACTTTGCGAACTTCATTATCTGGAAAAGATGTTCTTCCATGCAGTACACTAGTATTATCAAGTACTAAAATTTGATTAGCTTTCAGTTTAAATATCAATTGATTACTTGAAGTATTAATATAGTTTTTGATGACATTGAAAACCTTTTCTATTGGAGGTGGAATTATAATTGAAACCACTGGATCTGCTCTGAAAGTCATCGATATTCTGCCTTCTATTTCAGCAAAAATTGCTCTTGTGGCTGTTTGATTGCCTCTTGTGATGTTTAATGGATTACTAAACAAACTCTGCAATTCTTGGGGATGATTTTCCATTAAATAATCATAGACAGATTCAGCATAAACAATTTGAGAACAGCCTCCATGATTAGAAGGTATTACGCATTGCATAGCAACAACTTTAGGAGGTTCAATTTCATATGTACCATCTGTATGCATTGAAAACATTTGATTAGTTGCAGACAACAGTTGAGCTTTATCAATAGGGAAGCTTCCTAAATTCTCAACCGAGACAATACCATTTTCGTCAGAACGTTTATGTCTTATTATTGAACCAAAAATTTTCTTTAAAGCTAATAAATTATCTTGAATATTTGGTAATGCTTCAGTTTCTAATATGACAAATTTATACTTATTGAATATGGCAAATAATTTTTGCAGTTCTGATTCATTAATGTCTTCAATTTTACTAATTTTGAGTGTGAGTTGATCAATATAATTTTTGGAAGCTTCAGTAATTTCTTCATCCTCTAAATTTGATGCCAATTTATCTATCTTGACTATTTGGTTACTATTTCTTAGCATGATATTAACTGCTTATGTGTGTATGTTTTAGACCACAAAATAATGCCTTTGCCTCTCATACTTAAGATTTCGTGTTTTGTAGTAAGGCAAGTGATTTAGCTTAAATTTAAATAAATTAATTAAGCTAGATTCCAATCATCTGCATAAATGACTCAATTTCAGAATCAAGAGGAAAAATTTGCCGATATAAATTAGCTAGTTTGTGCCGTTCTCGAAATCCTTCATGAAAACGTTTATCTTCCTGGCAAAGTTTCCAGCGTTCTAATACTTTCATTTGGTTTCCTTTGCCATCATACAAATTTTTATCAAAACTGCTTCCATTGCCGCCTGATGATTTGGGAACTATATTCAGTCCAGCGTCTGTAAAAATAAGCTTAAATTGTGCTGATAATTGTTTGCGGTATTCAATACTTGAGAACCATAAGTTGTAATTTACCGATATCTTTGATTCTATAAAATTAGTTATTCCTAAATATTCTTCAGCGTAAATTTCCCACGTATCTAAAATTTCTGCATTATCTATCAATTTAGGAACTAGACCTGGTTTATACAATCGGCTAGCCAGCATATTAAATGGATCTCTTAAGAATAAAATATTGTAAAGATTGAAAGTTTCACCAATTGTTTTTTGACGTTCCCAAATAAAATCTCTTTTATCTTTGAGGTTGGTAATATTAAAATCCTGAACACTAATCATTAAACAGTGTTTATGCAGATTCCGAATTTGTTCCACATTTTCACTGTCAATGTGAACCAACCAGTCTGATTCCTTATCCCAGTTATTGTTAAACGCAGAAGTGAGGTATGGATCTGTATAGGGCTTGATGTTGTTCAAAACAAAGATTGGTAGCTGAAAGTGATAAGCTAACCAAACCATTACAGCATGGTGTCCACTGCGTTTTAAAGCAAAAAATGTAAATAGATTATCGTTTCTAAATTCCATAACAGTTAATTAATTGAACAACAAACCCTTAATTACTCCCACCAATAATGCCAACACTATGATCCAGCTTGTATTTACTAAGCCTCGAATTGACAGGATTAATCCTAAAAAACAGACAGTTGTGCTGAATATATCTTTAAGGAAGATATCTTTGCCAAGATTCCAAACAGTTGCCAATGTCAAACCAATTGTGATTGGACTTAAAGCAGCATGGAATTTCTTGATCCAAGCAGGAGGATTTGGTTTTTTGATAAACCAGGCTACGCCTGCTAATATGCATGAAGTAGGACCAAACATCCCTAATCCGGAAACTATTGCTCCAGGTAAACCAGCTACATGATTGCCAATCAGCAAAACATTGAGCATGTTCGGCCCTGGTACTAGCAACCCTAATCCGTAAGCTTCGACGAAAGCTTGGTGACTCATCCACCCGTGGACATTGACTACCAAGCGCTCCATTTCTGTGATGACAGCCCTTGAATTCCCAACGCTAATGAGAGCTAAATAAGCAAATGTGAAAAATAGATCAAGTAAAACTTGCATCAGCAGCAAAATCAGTTATTTTGTTGAATTTTGCTATTCAAATACCAGGCAAAAGGCACGAGTAAAACCAGAACCAAGGGAATAGGAATTCTAAAAATTCCTACTAAAATAAACGTAGCGATCGCCACTAAAACTTGAATATAGTTAGTGATACTTGGTTTAGCCAGCCTCCAAGTTAAATCCAAAAGTAGTCCCAGACTAGCTGCGACAACTGCGGTTAAAGATGCTTGGACAATGTGTTCGGGTAGCTGTGATAGCAGCTTTGAGGCTAACAGTATTGCCACAGAACCAGGTAGCACTAGGGCAAGTGTTGCCAGTATTGCTCCTGCTGTTTTTTGCCAGCAATATCCCAAATATGCAGAAAGATTAGTACCTCCAGCCCCTGGAAGAGATCGGCACCAATTTAATGCTTCTAAGCATTCATTGTCTGTTAGCCAACCGCGTTTTAAGCAAAAAGGTAAAACGTGAGTCGGAATTGATCCACCGAACGCTCTTGCTCCAATCCCTGCAAAAAAAGTAACTAATACACCAAGGGAAGGAGGATTTATTTGTTGTACTTGGTTTGATGATGCACCTAACATAAAACGTAACAGCTCAGTTAGAGGTTGCTGAAAATAAGGAAAGTCGATTTTTTAGGAAAATAACTGCGCTAATACGTCCTCATAGAGAAATTAATAGCCACGCAAATATATATGTAACAATAATCGTCGGCATAGTTACACCCTCCTGCTGCTTTGTATCCCTACTGATGAACGAACTATAAAGAGTGTTTATTTACTTCATAATTACAGCCCTATAAGGCCGATTGTGTATTTCCAATTTTTCGACCCATACTGCTGTAAATAGCCAGCAAATATTTAGCAAATAAATATTCTATATTTTTCTTCTACCAGAATATGTACTTACAGAACAACTGGGGCAATCTGATCAATAAATATAAATTATTATACTATAGCAAATAATAATTACGACCAATATATCTTTGAAAAGCTTATCCATTAATCTTTCACAACTAAAACCTTAAAGCCAAATTTGTATTAATTTAAACTCTATAAGCTTTAGGAATTCGGAATATATGTAAAATAAAAATTTACAATGAATACCATTTTGAAAGAGAATGCGACAAAAGAGATTGTAGAGACGCTTCAAACACAACGTCTTCACATCAGGATGTGTTGCAAACATTTTTGGAATTGGTACAGTTATTATTCTAAAATTGACAACCCCCAAAAGGAAGATTTATTGAGGCGAAATGCCAACACAGATGTCACAAAAACAATCTCTACAAACCAAACTCGGTTGGTCTTTGGAGCAGCGAGACCCACAATTTATCAAATTTTTAATGCCTTTTTGGGAGTGGCTGTATAAATACTATTTTCGAGTCCAGACTAGTGGCTGGGAAAATATTCCCGCCAACGAAAAAGTTTTATTGGTTGGCTCCCATAATGGCGGACTTGCTGTTCCTGATATGCACATGATGATGTATGACTGGTTTAGACGCTTTGGTGTAGAACGACCAATTTATGGTTTAATGCATCCGACAGTTTGGAAAGAGTGTCCAGATGTAGCACAAGCAGCAGCTAAAGCAGGAGCCATTATCGCCCATCCAAAAATGGCGATCGCAGCATTGCATTCTGGAGCTAGTGTACTTGTATATCCTGGTGGTGCAGAAGATGTATTTCGTCCTCACTCTTTGCGTAATCAAATTTATTTTGCTGAACGCCAAGGGTTTATCAAACTAGCACTACGGGAAAAAGTGCCGATCGTCCCATTAATTTCGACTGGCGCCCACGATACACTGATTGTGCTTGCTGATTGTTACAAAATAGTCCAACAACTGCATGAATGGGGAATGCCTTGGTTATTCGATATCGATCCAGTAGTCTTTCCTATTTATTTGGGATTACCTTGGGGATTAGCGTTTGGGCCTTTACCTAATATTCCTTTACCAATACTTATCCGCACACGAGTTTGTCCACCAATTGTATTTGAACACTACGGTAGAAAAGCGGCGAGCGATCGCGATTACGTTAACGCCTGTTACGAACTCGTCCGCAGTCGAATGCAGCAAGAATTGAATGATTTGGCGATCGGGGAGCGGGGATAGGGAGCGGGGAGAGGGAGCGGGGAGAGGGGATTGGAGACGGGTATTGGTTACTCTCCTTTGTCCCACCTGCTCCCTGCTTCCTTGTCCTCCTTGTCCTCCTTGTCCTCCTTGTCCCCGCTCACCTCTCCAAACTCCGGGGATCAAGGGCATCTCTGAGTCCATCTCCCAGTAAGTTGAATGCCAATACTGTTAAGATAATTACCAGTGCTGGCGGCCAAATTAACCAAGGTTGTAATACTAAGATCGAAGCATTAGTTGCTAGAGATAGCATATTTCCCCAAGAAGGGTCTGGTTGCTGAATTCCTAAACCAATCAGACTGAGTACTGCTTCTGCACCAATAAAACTGGGAACCGCAAGCGTTGCAGAGATAATAATATATGTTGCAGTTTGTGGTAAAACGTGACGAGTAATGATATATAACGGCTTACCACCCATAGCTCGTGCTGCTTGCACAAATTCGCGTTCTTTGATGGATAAAACTTGACCACGAATTACTCGTGCTAATCCAGCCCAACTAATAAACGACGTAATCAAGACAATTAATAAAAATCGCTGGGTACTGCTTAAGCCTGGTGGTAAAACAGCACCCAAGGTGACTAATAAATATATGCTAGGAAAAGTCATCAGTACTTCAGCTAGGCGCATGATTGCAGCATCAATCCAGCCACCGAAATAACCAGAAATACCACCAATGATCATTCCTAGAGGAAAAGTTAAGGCTACTCCCACAATTCCAATAAATAGACTGATGCGACCTCCATACAATAAGCGACTAAATTGATCCCGTCCTTGGTCATCAGTACCCAAGATGTTAATTCTGGCTGGATCAGTAGTACCAAACAAATGCCAATTTACAGGAATTCCAGGAAAAATAGTCACTTCATCCCACTTGGGAGGTAAGGGAAGACTCAACTTTAAAAGGTGATATTTTGGGCCTTGTACAAATAATCGTAGAGGCGAAGGTTTGCTTTTATCTACAATCAGTTGGCGATCGCCTGTTTCTAAATTTGTATCTCCCTGAATCGTCGGATAAACGTGAGGTCCGAGAAACTTCCCTGAAGTCGAAAACCAGTAAATTTTGGTTGGTGGTAATAAGGAACCATTTGCTTGCGGAATATAAGGATCATAAGGTGCAACAAAATCCGCAGCAATTACTGCTACGTAAAAAATTATGAGCAAAATTGCCCCAAATTGCGCCAAAGGATTTTTCTTTAATCTTTGCCACCAATTCATAAGTTATTTGTCCTTTGTCCTTTGTCATTAGTAATTTGATCAATAACCTTTTTATAATCACCTCTTCTTCAATGACCAATGACCAATGACCAATGACCAATGACCAATGACCAATGACCAATGACCAATGACTAATATCTAAGCACGTAGTTGTTCAACAAAATATAACTTTTCATCTTGAGGAACTTCATGTTCGACAACAAAAACATTAGAGTGGAGATTAGCGATAATTTGTTTGCCTTGTTGTGTCAGAGTCAGATAACGTAGTGCATCTTGGATATATGGATAAACTCCATGCCAGTAGAACTTGGCGTAATTCTTGCGTAAGTCAGCAGGTGTTTGGTACCCCAAAACCTTATTCATCCCAGTTTCATCAAATTCGTAAAACAAAGAAGTAATTTTTTTCAAGTAGCGGGGATCGCTTAATTGTCCAATTAAATCCGCAGCACGAACCAAGCCTGCATAGCTATTTGTACATTGATGATCCTCAGCAGCAGGTACTGGAAAGCGAGTCAATTCAATATTGGTCTTAATAACTTCAGAATCTATCAGTTTGTGACCGCCAAAGCGCTCATCAATAAAAAGTTTTGCTCTGTCTACATGATAAGGAGTCAAACTCGCATCAGAAGCCCCAGGAGGGAGAGAAATCATTTTGTGATCTTTACCTGTAGCATACAAGCCTTCTCCCTCGCGGTCTTCTCGGCACACGCCTTTGACATAACCGATATCATGACACAGCAAGGAAATAATAAAGTGCAACCAGTCTTCACTGGAAACACCCCCTTCTCGAATGTGTTTGCCGCGTAAGATTTCTTGTCCTACCAAAGTTACAAGAATCGAGTGTTCTACATTATGATACAGGGCATCGCTATTGGCAATGTTTTCTAAAGCCATGTGTCCCGCCCAAGCAATTATGTCTTGATAATCGGTTTTGAAGCAGCCGTAGGTACGACGGTAGCCTTCTCGAATTTGCCCTACAAAAGCATCTATTAATATTTCTGTGGCATTGAACATACTAGTTACTCAGTCGGAAAACTAAATTATTGATGCATTTATACCAAAATAGCCAAACGCCTTAGCATTAATGAAATTAAGCACAATACTCATGTCTCATTGTAGTGAGTATCACAGATTGGACTGAGATAATATCAAACTTTTCTGACCTTACAGAACCAAATTTTTATGTGTTTATAACAGGATAGGTTATTCTTCCCACAAAATGCAAAATTATATTATTGTATATAAAATCACATAAGCTTAGATTATTAGACTTGTGGGGATAAGGAGAAGGCAGAATGCATAGTGAACTACCCACAGTTGGCTTCGCCTGAACTGTGGGCTTCTGTACTCATAGGCGAGTGCCTTAGATGAGACTTTCGACCCATCTTCGGTCTTACCTCCCCTCCTACAGCAGAGACGGTTAACGAAGAGCCGTGGGAGTGTCAATCCCGTGCGTTTCTGTGGCTATTCTAGTCTTTTCCCACTACTACACAAGCATTCTCTTTCTATGTGTCCTATGTGGTTCGTTCAATAAAAATTAAGCCCATTTTGCTAAAATCAAGCCGAATTCAAACCCAAAACTCTACGTAAAACTACTTGATCTTCTAATTTAACCTTCAAGCGACCTTTTTCAATGTCGCGAATCCAGCTTTGACTTTTACCTGCAAGTTTAGCTAAGTCTCTTTGAGAGAGATTGAGGTTTTTGCGCGCCCGTAAAATTTGTTCGCCCAGTAAATCACCAGTCGTTTTGATTTTTCTTTTGTTTTTTGTGATTCGTTGCTTTTTTTCTGAGTCAGGTGTTTGCTTCTCCCAGTCTGGTGGTAGGCTGAAAGATAAAATTCGAGCGTTCATCAACAGGTTCCACTTACCACGGGGACTGACGTCTGTCAAACGTGATGTACCGCTACCGTCATTAATCCAAAATTCTAGTGCTTCGTCTGGATCTTCGGGAATATCAACCAGTCTCGCCCACAAAGGTTGGATTGTTGGCGGGTAGGTGACTGGATCAAATTCTGATTTCATCCCGTGGTGATTGAGAACTTCTAAATCATGTTCAAAAGTCCGCAACAGGCGTTTGCGTTCTTCTCTTTGGCGACATGCTTGAGCAATTTTCTCCTCACCATAAGCGACGCGCATCAATGTCGGAACCGTGATCCTTTGAGCAGCGCCCATTTTGGTTTTAAATAGTAACCACAGCATTAATCGTGCTGTACCTTCGTGTTGTTGCCAAATACTCATAACTGTGGTTAATAAAGATTTTGGCAGGCTACCGTATTGATAAAACGCAGTTCGTTCTTTACATGCTTGTTTGTTGAGGAAATACTGCGCCCAGATTCCAGCTCGAATTTTGAAGGTTAAGCCGACAAGATATTTACATCCGAGATTATCTTCTTGGAAGTGGCGTTGAACTTGGACTAGTTCCCACAAACGGCTTGGTTGTAGAGAGAATCCTTTGAGCATACCTTGCTGGGGCCAGTCGATAGAAACGACAAGTGAGCAAGCTTGCTGAATTAAGTTGTTAATCAAAGTTAGCTTGACATTTTTGCTTAAGTCCTTGCGCTTTTCTAAGCCCAAGTATTTCTCAATTTGTCGTTCATCAATAGTAAACTCTTGTTCCCAAGGTCGGTCTTGGGTTGTTGCATAAGCTGCAAAAATCAGATGTAGACAAGCGGATCTGATATCTAGTGTTTCTATTGCTGCTAATTCTGTGACAAGTTCACTGCTTTGGGGTGATTTGCTCAGATGAAATGCGATCGCGCCTTTTCCTTGATTGACTTGGCGACGATAGCACAAGTTTCCTTGTTCATCTGTTTGCCAAGGTAATGATGTCCGTTGGGAGAGCAAATTGCAAGCTTCCCAAATCACAATTGCTGAAGCAAAGGGGTTACTCTTACCGTTGGAAAATAAATCTGGACTAGTTACCTCGCGCAAATCTACTTTGCATCTTCCTCTTTTGGCGTGCCAAGGTATGGGAGAATTGGTTGGGCAAGCTACTACACATTGTGGTTCAGGATAGTAACCCTCACAGTTGTTACAAAGACAAGGGTCAATCCAATATTCATCGTTTTCAAGTTTAATAGCACCTGTAGGACATTGAGGACGGCAGTTGTCACATCCAACGCAACTATTATTAGGTATTGTGTAAGGCATAAGGCTATTGCCAATGTACTCGTTGAGATGTCTGGCTCGGATTTCCCCTGGATGTGTCCCCTGTTTTCACCACTCACAACCACATGATTCGGGCAACACTATAAATTGTTATTGCCGTACTAACCACCCACATCTATCTTCGGACTTTGCATCCAATTGAAAGTTACTCTATGCTCATAACCTAGCCGAGCCTTATTAAATTCTTAATTATCTATACTTTTCACAGATATTGTTGTAGGTTTGTTCATCATGAGCGAAAGATAAATTTTGTTAACTTTTTGATTTTCAGTAATTTCCGCTCAGTTTATTGCTCAACAAAACCTGTTATAGAAATTTATTTGTTGTTTGAGCAACACTCCCAAACTCATAAATACTGTATAAGCAATACAGTTTGGTTAAGGATTAAAGAGAAGGAGTAAAATAATTTCTCTATTCCTTTAACCCTGTCCCTTTAATCTTTTTCCTACTAGGACTCTTAGACAATTGTATGCTTATCCAAATCATATTAACTGTATGGACATTTGCATAACATCTTCCTTATGGGAGGTAATTTGTGTCATACCATTTTTATATTTGACACGAAGATACGTGTTTTAATATTTCACCCATCTTGGTAAATAGGATTATTAATAATATTAATATTTAACAAATTTTATTATCTGTTAATTGTTTTACATTTTTCATTATTTTTCATCATATAGAACAATAACAAGATCCTCGACTTCTTAAATAAGTTGAGTATATGAAACAATTTTGTATATCTGAATACTTTAATTTACTTTTTTATTTGATTGATATTTACTGCGAATAAATATCATCTTTTTGTTGAGTTTGACATGCTTAAAATCTAATAACCGTGGTTCATTAGTCATGAATTATTACTGATATATAGCGTTTCCTAAGCAACTGAGGTATACCCCAATCCTTCTTAATAAAGTTAATAGCTTTGAAAACGTACCTCACTAGGTCGAGAACCGCTATATAAATAAGCATTAAATGTTATTAGCAAAGAATTTCATCTAGGCTCAAAAGATATAAAGTAACCCAAATCTTGTTGCAAGGTTATGGAAAATTGACTATGTAAATCGTTAGATTTGAACATTAAAAAAAGCTAATTACAGTTATGTTAGTATGAGCGTTAAAGCGCCAATCTAGTTGTAGATAAATTCTGGAAGGTAAGTTAATGGCAGTACTCACAGGATTGACATTTGGTGGTAAAACTTGGACACCCAAATTTGCACAATCAATTGATGAACACAAATGCATCGGCTGTGGCAGATGCTTTAAAATTTGCGGACATAATGTGTTGGTATTAAGACCAATGAATGAAGAGGGTGAATTTGTAGATGATGAAGATGATGATGAAATCGAAAAGAAAGTGATGACAGTTGCTCATCCAGAAAATTGTATTGGCTGTGGTGCTTGTTCTAGAATTTGCTCGAAAAACTGTTACACTCATGTTGAATTGAATAACTAAGTAGACATGATGAACTTATTTATTGATACTTAGGAAATGAGATTTTGTTGTTTAAGAGGTTATTTATAAAGTAAAAATAAAATCACTGTAGGGGAGCCAGTGCGTTGCGAGGGTTTCCCCCGTTGTAGCATCTGGCGTTGTATTAGGCACATTTTTTTATCTAAATTTTTCACGAAAAACATGATAAAAGCGCCTAACGTACCACCATCTCACTACTTAAGATTTACTTTATAAATAGTCTCTAAGGCAAGTTCTTTTTCAAAAAAGGAACTGTTTGTCAAGGAAATAAGTTCAATAGAGAAAGGTAAGTAGAGGGGATTTCTCTATATTTAGAGGGAATTTATAAGTAAATTGGCACAAATAAAGCTAACTAATTGAGATCGTTATTTATCATTTATCATTGGTCATTTGTCATTGGTAAATGTTTCAGCTATGCTTACTTCTCGTGGAATAGTTCTTGGTGAACAAATATGTGTAAGCTAAATGTTAATTATTAACTGATTAAATTTGGCGAATTAGATAGAATTGTTTGATGAAATTAAAAGTAAACTTATTTTAATACTTGTGAAAAGTAAATTTAATTTATTAAAATATTTTGGAAATTAAAAGAAGTTAAAACAAGTTTAAATTCTACCCATATAGATAATTACAAGCTGACAATTGAGAAGTAACATAAATTGGGTTTTACTGGTTTTGTGCTTAAGATAAAACCCATGTCACCACAAGTGAAAAGTCAAAAGTAAAAAGACAAAAAACAAATTATATTTATTCATCAAAAGGCTGGAAGTTCACTATGAACCTTTGACCGATAATTCCGAACAGGGTACAGGAAAGCGGATAAATCCTGGGACTAAATCCGAAATCTAAAATCCAAAATCCTCAAGAAAGCGGATTTATCCATGGAATCAATCCAAAATCTAAAATCCAAAATCTAAAATTGTTTAACTCCACAAATCGGTTCAGATAATAGTGCCATAACCATTGCCTGCTTTTTACTTTTAACTTTTAGCTTTTAACTGGAAACTTAGCGACGGTTACACCTGGAACGACGTTATCCCGAAATGTATGCAACAAATTCCTGTTTCACTGTTAACCTTAGTTGCTGGGGTATTAATCACACTCTTCAGCCTTTGGGTGGGTCAGCACCATAGTCTACTACCAATCCAAGCATCAGAACAAGCGCCTTTGGTAGACGGTTTTTTTAATGTGATGCTGATTATTGCTACCGCTTTATTTGTGGTAGTAGAAGGAACGATTTTGATTTTTTTGGTGATGTTTCGTCGCCGTAAAGGTGATGATACAGATGGTGCGCCCATTGAGGGTAACTTACCTTTAGAAGTATTTTGGACAGCAATCCCTACTGTAATAGTCCTGGGTTTGGGGATTTACAGTGTCGATGTTTATAGCAGAATGGGAGGGTTAGAACCGGGTGGTCATAGCCACACTCCAGTTCATGTTACCCACCAGATGCCAGGAAGTGCAATTGCTGCAACTCTGGGCGATGCTTCTGGAATGACACAAGCAACAGCCACTTCAACAAACGATGCCAATATTGGTATTGGTGCGGGTGCTAACGAACAAGGTAAATCGCCTGACTTAGTTGTTGATGTTACGGGGATGCAGTTTGCTTGGATTTTCAACTATCCTAACAGCGGTGTCACTGCTGGTGAGTTACACGTACCAGTGGGTACTGATGTACAACTCAACCTAGCCTCTACAGATGTCATCCACTCGTTTTGGGTACCGCAATTCCGCCTCAAACAAGATGCAATTCCTGGTATTCCGACAAAACTACGGTTTGTTGCTACTAAAGTTGGTACATATCCTGTAGTTTGCACAGAACTGTGTGGTGGTTATCACGGTTCGATGAGATCACAAGTAGTAGTTCATACACCCGAAGAATACGAAAGCTGGTTGACAGAAAATCGCATCGCCCAACAGCAACAAGGATTACAACAAGCTGTGGCAATTAACCCAGCAGAATTATCTGTATCAGAATATCTTGCACCCTATGCACGAAATATGGGGATCGGGGATTGGGGATCGGGGATCGGGAAATAGTCTCTAATCTTTTTTCAGTCAATGGTCAATAGTTATTAGTTGGTAGTTGGTCGTTGATTGGAAAAACTAACAAATGACAAATGACAAATGACAGAGGACAGAGGACAGAGGACAGAGGACAGAGGACAGAGGACTAAAAACATGACTCTTGATATACCACCGAATCATCCACCTGGAAAGGAAGCCACAATTGTGGTTACTGAAAGTACTCATCATCATCATCCCCAAGCGTGGAAATGGTATGACTATTTCACGTTTAATGTTGACCACAAGGTGATCGGTATTCAATATCTGGTGACGGCGTTTTTGTTTTATCTCATTGGTGGACTGATGGCGATCGCCATGCGTGCTGAGTTAGCAACACCAGATGCTGATTTAATCGACCCGAATCTGTATAACGCTTTCATGACCAATCACGGAACGATCATGATTTTCCTGTGGATCGTTCCCAGTGCGATTGGGGGATTTGGTAACTTCCTAGTACCGTTGATGGTGGGTGCTAGGGATATGGCTTTTCCGAAATTGAATGCGATCGCCTTTTGGTTGAACCCACCCGCAGGCTTACTGATTTTAGCTAGTTTCTTCTTCGGCGGTTCCCAATCTGGTTGGACAGCGTACCCCCCTTTAAGTTTGGTGACTGCGCCAATCGCCCAATCGATGTGGATACTTGCTATTGTTTTGGTGGGAACTTCCTCAATTTTGGGTTCGCTGAACTTTGTTGTCACCATGCTGTTTATGAAAGTTCCTAGCATGAAATGGGATCAACTTCCCCTATTTTGCTGGGCAATTATGGCAACTTCTGTTTTAGCACTAGTATCTACACCAGTGTTAGCAGCGGGGTTGGTACTACTGTTGTTTGACCTCAACTTTGGGACTTCGTTCTTTAAGCCAGATGCAGGTGGTAACGTGATTATTTACCAACATTTGTTCTGGTTTTATTCTCACCCGGCAGTTTATTTAATGATTCTGCCCATTTTCGGCATTATGTCCGAAGTGATTCCTGTCCATGCACGTAAACCAATATTTGGATATAAAGCGATCGCCTATTCGAGTTTGGCGATTTGTGTTGTCGGTTTGTTCGTTTGGGTACACCACATGTTTACCAGTGGTACACCCGGTTGGATGCGGATGTTCTTCACCATCTCCACCTTAATTGTTGCTGTTCCCACTGGTGTGAAGATTTTCGGTTGGGTTGCAACCCTCTGGGGCGGTAAAATCCGCTTTACCAGCGCCATGCTGTTTGCGATCGGCTTATTAATGATGTTTGTCATGGGCGGTTTAAGTGGCGTGACGATGGGAACAGCGCCTTTTGACGTTCATGTCCACGACACATATTATGTAGTTGCCCACTTCCACTATGTTTTGTTTGGTGGTTCGGTGTTTGGTATCTACGCCGGGATTTATCACTGGTTTCCTAAAATTACCGGACGGATGGCGAATGAAACTTTGGGTCGAATTCACTTCATTTTGACTTTTATTGGGACGAACTTGACTTTTTTACCAATGCATGAATTGGGATTACAAGGAATGCCGCGGCGTGTGGCGATGTATGATCCACAATTTACCCACCTTAATGAGATTTGTACAATTGGTGCGTATATTTTGGGTCTATCAGTGGTTCCTTTCGCCATCAACATGATTTGGAGTTGGATGGCTGGGAAGCAAGCTGGTGATAATCCTTGGAATGCTTTGAGTTTGGAATGGACAACTAGTTCTCCACCTGCAATTGAGAATTGGGAAGTTTTACCTGTGGTGACTCATGGGCCTTATGACTATGGGATGAATGGTCATGATGGTGAAGTTCAAGCAGTTGCTGCTAATAGTTAGTGGTTAGTTAGTAGGGTTGTTTGTGCCTTTGTGGTTTTTTTTAACGAACCACAAAGACACTAAGACACAAAGGAAGAGAGTGAAGAAAGAAGATTTTTTGTAGTGGAAAAGATATGGCGATCGCAACAACGACTAGTCCAAGTCATCATGAGGAACATAAAGATTTACGAGTTTGGGGATTGTTGACTTTCCTCATTTCGGAGTCTTTGATGTTTGGTGGGTTTTTTGCTACTTATTTGTTTTTTCGCGGTAGTACAGAGGTATGGCCGCCGGAGGGAACGGAAGTAGAGTTATTGGTACCGACAATTAACACGATTATTCTGGTTTCGAGTAGTTTCGTCATTCACTTTGGTGATACGGCGATTAAGAAGAATGATGTCAAAAAAATGCGGTTTTGGTACATCATTACCGCAGTTATGGGGGCAATTTTCTTATTAGGTCAGGTTTATGAATACATGACCTTGGGGTATGGTTTGACTACTAATGTCTTTGCTAATTGTTTCTATCTCATGACTGGGTTTCACGGTTTGCACGTGTTTATAGGACTGTTATTGATATTGGGTGTATTGTGGCGATCGCGTCGTCCTGGTCACTATGGTGCTACTAAACATACTGGCATTGAGATGGCAGAAATTTACTGGCATTTTGTAGACATTATTTGGATTATTCTCTTCACATTGTTGTACATTTTGACTTTGTTTTAAGGGAAGAGTTAGTGGTTAGTTATGTAGAGACGCGTTCACCGAAGGTGTTCCCGTTCCCTCGAAGAGGGTTCCGAAGGTAGGGTAATTTCGCGTCTCTACACAGAATCGTATTGACTAATCACTAACTAATATAAGGAGATTTTTATGCAAATTGATGCAGAAAGATTTTCCTGGTTTCAAGTACCAGAGGAAATCAAAGAATTATTGATTTTGGCTGCTGAACATTGGGAAAATACATCGGAATCTGAAAAGTATATGCATCAAGCTTTAGCCAAAACAGGCGACAATCTAGAAGTTTTTGTAGCAGCTTATAGATATTTTTATTACAAATATAATTACAAAATGGCACTGCAAACAGCAGTGAAAGTTATAGACAAAATTAAAGAATATGAAAAATTACCTGATGATTGGCAAGAACTACAGTCAATCTTGATTAAGAGAAAAGAAGATGAACAAATTCGTTTGTATTTAAATGCTTATGCTGCTTCGGGATTAGTATTAGCCAAACTTGGAGAACTAGAAAAAGCCAAAGAAATTAGCGCTAAAGTTAAATCTATTGATGATAAAAATGACTTTGGCGCAGGAATCTTACTTGATATTTTGACTCGACCACCAGAGGAAGAAGAGGAATGAGGCACTACAAATCAATATGCTAACAGGGTTTAGGGGTGTAATACCAATTCTTCGTGAAGCTGCATAGAATTTTACCCCTCCCCGCTTGCGGGGAGGGGTGGCGAAGCCGGGGTGGGGTCTAAATTGGTATAAGAGTTTAAGCGTGTAAGAAGAAACAAGAATTTTTCTTAAATTAAGCATAATTCATGAAACAAAGAGATTGGCATGTTAATGGAGATGGACAATATCAAGCTTGTGATTCAGCCAGAGCATGGGACTTACTTAAAGATAATTATCGCCTTTATCGGTTCTTGACTGAACTCGAAGATATTCTGAATAATGTCGAAAATGAAACGAGTCGCCTACCAGAAATTCAAATGTTAGTTAGGCGCTTGCTTGTAAACTCTTATTGGGTGCAAAGTCAATACCTAGAACCTAGTCCAAAAACAGGAACATCGGTGTTAATTCTCTACGATGAATTAGGCTTTCCGCTAACAGTACAAACAGTAACATTTGCATCAGGGACAAAATCTAATATTCATAATCATGGCACTTGGGGAGTTGTAGCCTTATTAAAAGGCAAAGAAAAAAATACATTTTGGCGACGTAATCCTAACCAAGAATTTCCAAATCAAATTGAACAAACAGGAGAGTTAGTTTTATTACCTGGTGATATTATCAGTTTTACACCGGATGCAATTCATTGTGTAGAATCAGTGGGTGATGAGCCAACAGTTACTTTTAATATTTATGGCGAAACTGATCCAAAGCAAAGATTAGAATATAATGTACTTTCTCATACAGCCAAGAGTTTTTGAAGAATACACAGATCCCCGACTTATTATAGAAGTCGGGGATCTTGTTTTTCATAATTTGTAATATCAAATAACTTGTATTTATAATTAAAATTTAATTATGATGTCAGTTTTTAGTCAGTGCTAAAGTACTAATTACGAACTTTTCATCATTTGCAGTAGAGGGGAAATATTTTTTTGCGTATAAAACTACGTTAAATCAGTGAACAGTGAACAGTGTAGACGCGTCAGCGGCTTGCCGTAGGCTACAGTGAACATAAATAAACACTGATAACTGGTAACTGATAACTGATAACTGTTAAATAGGAGATACTGCAATGGCAAGAGTAATTTTTTATGAAAAACCTGGCTGTAAGAACAATACAAAACAAAAAACTTTGCTAACAGCCGCAGGTCATGAAGTGATAGCGTATAACCTACTAACAGAATCTTGGACAGCTGAACGTCTACACTCATTTTTTGGCGATCGCCCTGTAGTCGAATGGTTTAACCGCGCTGCTCCCCGTGTACAATCAGGTGAGATTATTCCTGAAAAAGTAGATCCACAAACAGCATTACTGATGATGCTCAAAGATCCACTGTTAATTCGCCGTCCGTTGATGGAAGTAGGCGATCGCCGTGAGGTGGGTTTTGATACAGAAAAAATAGACGCTTGGATTGGTTTAAAATCTAAGGATGAAACTCTTCAAGAAATCACCGACAAGCTGAAGAATCAAGATTTACAAACTTGTTCTCACAAGCACGGACACGGACACGGACATGGCCAAGGCCATAAACAAGGTTCCTGTCAGCATTAATTGGGACATGGGGGACATGGGGGACATGGAGGACATGGAAGCAATTTTTGTTCTTTGTTTCCCTTGTCTCCCTTGTCTCCCTTGTCTCCCTTGTCTCTCCCGTTCCCGTAAATAATTAAAGTTTTTGTTAAGACTACACAACCATACTTGTATACTATTAAATAAATTGGTTATTTTGTTTTAGCCTAAGCAACAAGAATCACTTGTTGGTCATTTTCCAAAAAGACTATGAAGAACTGGGTGGTGCGGTGTCCAGTCTTGTGCAAAAAGCTGATAGTGAATATACGACATTAGTCCAACAGCATCAATCCTATGAGCAAATTGTCTGCAATGTCATGCTGCGAATGGTAGCAGTTGATGATGGAA
This sequence comes from Pelatocladus sp. BLCC-F211, assembly GCF_041928655.1. Taxonomy (NCBI): domain Bacteria; kingdom Bacillati; phylum Cyanobacteriota; class Cyanophyceae; order Nostocales; family Hapalosiphonaceae; genus Pelatocladus; species Pelatocladus sp. BLCC-F211. The sequence continues at coordinate 99,661 of NZ_JBHFLM010000057.1, forward strand.
AGTTAAGGCGCAGACCAGTTCCTTTATCTGAATTAGATTACCCAGAACCAGCAAATATCCAAGTACAAGAAGTAATTGAACGCTTTTGTACAGCAGGTTTATTAGTGATGAGAAAAGATGGTGAGGGTAAACCGTATGTAGAAGCAACTGATGATGCTTTGGTAAACGAATGGTGTCAACTACTGGAGTGGAAACAAAAATACGAGGAAAGTTTAATTTTACAAAGACGGCTGACACCTGCTGCAATGAAATGGAAAAGGGAACAAAAAGCTAAATTTCTCTGGAATAGCGATCGCAGTCTGAATTTGCTCAAACAGATACTTCATTCTGATGATAATTGGTTAAATCTGGTGGAAACAGAGTTTGTCCACCAAAGTGTTTTGCAAAGACGCAAAAACTTGGCTTTGCGTGGAAGTTTTGCATTTGGTTTTGGTTTATTGGCTATTTTTACTTTCGTTGTTTACAGAGAGTCTTTGATTACTCAAAGTTGTGATTCGGAAAAATCTCACAGTAGCAATCCACTATCTTTATTTACACCCCTGATCTCTCCTCCAACTCCTTGTTCTCCCGCATTTGTTTCCACGACAACCACAGTTACCACCGCACAGAACCAACCAGTTCAACCTCCTCTACCTCTAACGATCATCATTGAAGATTTCTACACTAGAGGAAACGAAAAAACAAACAAAAGTGAGCAACAAAAAGTTATTCAAACTTACAATCGAGTGATTAGTAAAAATCCTCGCGATATTAATGCTTATATAAATAGAGGCATTGCTTACTACAGACAAGACCAATACGACCAAGCCATTACTAATTACACTCAGGCTCTTAGTATTAATCAAAATATTCATGCTTATATAAATAGAGGCATAGCCTACCACAGACAAGGCAAGTATGAATTAGCGATCGCTGATTACAACAAAGCCCTAAGTATAAAAAGTAATAGCGTGGATGGTTATATAAATAGAGGTATTACTTATCGTAGGCAGGAAAAATATAAGCTTGCTATGGCTGATTTCAATAAGGCTATTAGTATAGATAGCAACAACGGCGATGCCTATTATGCCCTTGGTCTTACCTACACACAATTAGGAAATCAGCAAGCAGCGATCGCCAGTTATCGCCTTGCGGCACATCTTTACCAGCAAAAAAGAAAGACAAGTTATCAAAATAACGCATTAACGCGCATTAAGGGACTTCAGTAGAGGGAACGCTTCCCTGATTTCAATACGACTCAATCTTATTTAAAATACTGTTTTAAATATTTATGTTTATTAACTATATATCCAGTATAACAATCGCTATACTGGATATGTCGAATGAGGAAATAGTACTTTGACTGAAAAAATGAGCCGAACTAGTGTCACAATTCCAGAACCAGTGTTTGAGTGGTTTAAGCAGTATTGCAATAAGCAAAAGCGATCAGTCTCAGCTCAAATCAGCTTTATGATTGAGCAACTTAAAGAATCTGAAGAGAAATAAGTTATCCTCTAACAGGATTTTAGATTTTGGAAAATTGAATTGGCTGCTGCGAGGTTTGTAGTGAGGACTTTAGTCCTCAAGAAAGGACTTTAGTCCTTTCTACGAAATTATTGTAAGATTTCTGGCGTTAAACCTTGCTCTTGTGCTTCTTCTGGAGAATCTTTTAAGCGGGTGGCTGTGCTTTTACGGATGCGATCGCTTTTGCGAACACCACCAGCCATCACATATTCTTGGCTGTCTTTACCGTATTTTACGGCAACTGCCAGTAGTAACCTTTCACACAGAGCGCTTAAGCTTTTTTCTAACAGGTCAATATCGGTTTTGGAAGGTCACAAATATCGCGATGTTCTCTATGAATAAGACGATTTTTGTGATAAATGTGAATTTAGAGAGTGGGTAGACAGATAGCGGCTTCTTGGAATGCGATCGCCAACCAGCAACCAAAAACTAATTGACACTCCCCCCTATCCTCCTTGTCCACGCCACGTGCTACAACGCGGGGGACCCGCAAGGGCGCAGTGGCTCCCCTTGTCCCCCCTGTCTCCATCCCCGCGTCCCCCTCTCCCCATCCACCTCAACGAATAAACCCAGAAACCTAGCGCTTACCCTCACACAAATCCTTGTCAATCTCACGCGCCTCCTCATCTTGAGGATTAGGCTTGAGATACTCGCCTATAAAATGGCATCCTTCCTTTAATAAATAATCAAAATCTCGCCTCCATAATCTCACTGTGTTGTCAGCACTTGCGGTTGCCAGCATTTTGCCATCTGGGCTGAAGCTGACGCCATAAACCGAGTTTGTATGCCCAGTTAGGGTTTTAATTTCTTTATAGGTGCTGGTATCCCACAATTTCACCGTGTAGTCAGAACTTGCGGTTGCCAGCATCTTGCCATCCGGGCTGAAGCTGACGCCATAAACCCAATTTGTATGCCCAGTGAGGGTTTTAATTTCTTTACCAGTGCTGGTATCCCACAATTTCACCGTGTAGTCAGCACTTGCGGTTGCCAGCATTCTACCATCCGGGCTGAAGCTGACGCCAAAAAGCGAGTTTGTATGCCCAGTGAGGGTTTTAATTTCTTTATAGGTGCTGGTATCCCACAATTTCACCGTGTTGTCAGCACTCGCGGTTGCCAGCATTTTACCATCCGGGCTGAAGCTGACGCCATAAACCCAGTTTGTATACCCAGTTAGGGTTTTAATTTCTTTACCAGTGCTGGTATCCCACAATTTCACCGTCTTGTCAACACTTGCAGATGCCAGCATCTTGCCATCCGGGCTGAAGCTAACGCCATAAACCCAGTTTGTATGCCCAGTGAGGGTTTTAATTTCTTTACCAGTGCTGGTACCCCACAATTTCACCGTGTTGTCAGCACTTGCGGTTGCCAGCATCTTGCCATCCGGGCTGAACCTGACGCCGAAAACCGAGTTTGTATGCCCAGTTAGGGTTTTAATTTGTTTACCAGTGCTGGTATCCCACAATTTCACCGTCTTGTCACCACTTGTAGATGCCAGCATTTTGTCATCTGGGCTGAAGCTGACGCCATTAACCGAGTTTGTATGCCCAGTTAGGGTTTTAATTTCTTTATAGGTGCTGGTATCCCACAATTTCACCGTGTAGTCAGCACTCGCGGTTGCCAGCATCTTGCCATCCGGGCTGAAACTGACACCATAAACCGGGTTTGTATGCTCAGTTAGGGTTTTAATTTCTTTATAGGTGCTGGTATCCCACAATTTCACCGTCTTGTCAACACTTGTAGATGCCAGCATCTTGCCATCTGGGCTGAAGTTGACGTCCTGAACCGCGTTTCTATGCCCGATGAGGGTTTTGATTTCTTTACCAGTGCTGGTATCCCACAATTTCACCGTGTAGTCAGAACTTGCGGTTGCCAGTATCTTGCCATCCGGGCTGAAGTTGAGGCGATTAGCCCAGCTTTTATGGCCAGTTAGGGTTTTAATTTCTTGACCAGTACTGGTATCCCACAATTTCACCGTGTTGTCACCACTTGCAGATGCCAGCATCTTGCCATCCGGGCTGAAACTGACGCCATTAACTGAGTTTGTATGTCCAGTTAGGGTTTTAATTTGTTTACCAGTGTTGGTATCCCACAATTTCACAGTGTTGTCAGCACTTGCGCTTGCTAGCATCTTGCCGTCCGGACTGAAGCTGACGCCATAAACCCATTTTGTATGTCCAGTGAGGGTTTTAATTTCTTTACCAGTGCTGGTATCCCACAATTTCACCGTGTTGTCACGACTTGCGGTTGCCAGCATCTTGCCATCCGGGCTGAAGCTGACACCATAAACCGAGTCTGTATGCCCAGTGAGGGTTTTAATTTCTTGACCAGTGCTGGTATCCCATAATTTCACTGTCTTGTCAGCACTTGCAGATGCTAGCATTTTGCCATTCGGGCTGAAGCTGACACCATAAACCCATTTTGCGTGTCCTCCCAAGGTGTTTGGCGCTGCAACGTTGTCAACTATATGTAGTAATGCCATATCTACTTGCGTACGGGTATTTGCATCTACCCAAGGTGTATGTTGCATTTTTACAACAGCTTTTAAACTTATTTTTAAGGCTTCTTGCTCATCTAAACTCAAAAGCGCAGATGAATTCTTGGCATTAGAATTTATTTCATTGATTGCAGCACTCCTCCAACCAATACCAGCTAACCCTGCTAAAGTTATTGCTACTACAGAAGAGCTAGCAAGCCCAATGTTAATGCGACGCTGTAGGCGTATCTTTTCTTCCCGCCTGCGTTTTTCTTCTTCTTTCTCCTTGTCTCTTAATGCTTCACTCTCCTGAATAAATCGTATTTCTGTATCACTAAGTTCCTCTTGACGTTTACCTCGCCAATCTTCCGCCTCAGCTAAAGCCAAACCCCGCAACAACGCCCCCTCATCTTTGCCTGTTGCTTCCCATTCTCGCATTCGCCCTTTCAACCGTTCTTGCCAAGTGCGAAACTCGCGGTTATCATTCATCCACCCGCGCAACCGCGTCCACTCCCGAATCAGGGCTTCATGCACCACCTCAACTGTTTCTGCTTGTTTCTCTTCATCTCGTCCAGTCACTACTAAACGACTAGAAGCAAGGCGTGTCACTAAATCCCAATTATCGCCGTTTACAGCCTCACGGGTAGTAATGCAACGGGTGTCCTCTGTCGTTTCTCCCGGACGCACTAACTGAATTAATACTCGTTCTGCCCGTTTTTGATCTGCTTCGCTCAATTGTTCAAAAACAGCTTCTGCATGATTTGCCAGTGCTTTGTCAACTCCGCCAATTTCTTCATAGGCTTGATGTGTCAATTGTCCGCTATTTTGCTTTGCCCAAAGTTGAGTCAAAGCAAACTCTAGCAAAGGCAAGTTTCCCGGTTCCTGTTTCACATCATCAAGAATACGTTCTGTTAGTCCCTCCTCCAGTGTCACCCCCATTTTCTTAGCTGGCTGCTCAATTGCAGTTTCCATTTCCTCCCGGTTCATCGCACTAAGTAAGTGCGGCTTGTGCTGTTGTAATGCTTCCCCAAAAGGAGCATAATTCAACACATAACTAAAAAAGTCTGCCCGCAATGTCAATACCACCGTCAAGTTATCTGGGGCTGATTGTATTGCTGCGAGGATTGCATCAACAAATCGCTGTTGTTCTTGTGTATCCTGGCAGAGAGTATAAAGTTCTTCAAATTGGTCAATGACTAACAATATTCTTTTATCAGGATGGCGTTGGCGAATACTTGCTAATATCTCTGGCAGTGTTAAACCGTTCTCTATCTCTGCAAGCAGTTCTTTTGCTCGCCCTAGTTGCTGAATTTCATCGAGTTCTGGTTTCAGCAGACGCACCAAAGCAGAAGCCAGTCCGTAACTAGCCTGATTTTGGGGACGAAATGATTCAATCAGCCAATTTCCCGTTGCTCGTAATTGGGGAATGAGTCCCGCAAACACTACCGAAGATTTACCACTCCCAGAAGCACCAATCAAAGCTACTAAGGGTTGTTGACGAACAACTTTCAATAAATCTTCAACATATCTGTCTCGCCCAAAAAAAAATTCCTGATCCCGCTCTTGAAATGCTAGCAAGCCCCGATACGGGCAAGTTGCATCGGGGCTAATTACTGGTGTCTCAATTAGTGATGTTTCAAATAGTTGTCTCAGGGGTTGAAAAGCTATGAGCAGAGATGTTTCTGTTGCTAGCTCTACTTCATACAATAATATTTCTGGTATTAAATTTAGTGCAAATTTAGCTTTAGCTGTTGCTGGATTGTCTACTTCCTGAAGCTGGTTGAGGATTTTTTGTAGCTTCTGCTTCAAGTCATCAGGATAGTTAGCACCGAATTTACTGGCAATGATTTGCACATTCTGCACTACTTGGAGAATAGCATTGTTTGCATCTGGTTCTGTAACTTGAGCCAAGTGTGCTTCTTGTGCTAGCAGTTGCCAATACTCAGCCTTATATTTACGGATGTTTTGATTTATTTCTTTGATGCGTTGTTCAAGATCAAATTGTTCTGGAAGACTGGCTGTGGAAGCTATGCGGAGTCGAAATTTACCAAGTTTTTCATACTCAGTATCTAAGATTTTGTCTATGTCAACTAGCCTTTGATTGAGAGGCATTGAGCGTAACTCCTGATAACAGCATAAAATTCTTGATTGAACAAACTTGATGGTTAGATACACAATAAATCTAAAGTTTTCCAGAGAATAAGCTAAATATTTACAAAAAGGGGGGAACAAAGAACAGGGAATAGGGAATAAGAAAAATTTTAGTTGTTGGTTTAGAGCAATACGGTTCGGATAAGACAAATCGATTGACATCTAAACCCTGTAGAGACGTTGCACTGCAACGTCTCTACATGCCCAAAATTGTGACGAAAAATTCTTAACCGAACGGTATTGAGACGCGCAGTGGTTTATTGAAATGCGATCGCTCATCAGTAAAATAATTTTGCCACTCCAAATACATCAAATCCCCGACAACTTTAGGGAAGTCGGGGACGGCAAACACACGCTACAAAACTCGCCATTATTTCAAGCTGTAAGCAAGTGCAACCCATTCATCTAATCTTTCACAATCGATAACCTCGAATCCTTCGTCTTTCAAAGATGTTGTGACTGCATCTTCATAATCGATGCTAAAACCGGATGTAATTAATATACCTGCTTGCTTATCAGTGTGACGCAGCGATCGCCGAAAGTCAGGAGCAAGGGCGATATGTATCCGCGCTAGGATATTCGCAATTATGAGGTCAAAGCTGGCAGTTGGTTCAATGGTTGCTACGTTACTGATTGTATCCCTGCCTAGCCAATGTCCTAAGCTGCTTCCCTGCCCCAAACTCCCTTCCATGACTGTTACCTGCTGCTCAACCTGATTACGATGTACAGCGTCATGAGTTGATTCCACAGCAATTGGATCGTTGTCTAACGCCAATACTTGCGCCCCCAACTTTGCCATCGCCACACTCAGAATACCTGAACCCGATCCCAGATCAAGAACATTCATTTCGGGAACAACATGACGTTCAATTAGTTGGAGACTGAGGATAGTTGCTGGATGTAAACCACTGCCAAAAGCAAGACTTGTCTTTAGTCTCAAGGTAACTTCGTCTACTGCTTGAGAATGATCAGACGTATCAGCAGAAAGCACAACAAACCGTTTACCGATATGACGAATAACGGGACTAATTTCTTCAGAATTTGCTGGTTTGTCCTCAAATACATTTGTGTGAATAGTAGTAGCGAGTCCTACCCGTTCCAAGGGTGAAAGTAAGTCAACAATTTCTGATCTACGTACATTTGTATGAACGTCGCAGGGTAGATAGAAACAGACAGTAAATGCCCAGCAAGGTTGTGTGATATCTTGATCTATTAGTTCGTGTAACTTGGATTCAGTATATTTTGCAATCCGAATATCACTGGTATAGTTGGTTGAAGCAAGTAGGCTACAGACCCAATCGACAGCTTCTTCTGTTGTGTTGAGGCTTAACTGCATCCATGACATAATTTTCTTCCTTCGGGTTTAGCCGTACAGGTACTGGGAAATCTCACCGAACGGCTTTGCTGATCGGCGGAAGATAACTTTTTTATCTTAGTTATGTATGTCTGATTTTTCACTTTTTATAAATTATTTAATAAATAATCAGCAGCAGCTAATCCAGACAAAACCGCGCCTTCCACATCTGGTTGAATAAAAGCATCTCCACATACAACTATTGGCCCCGGTTCAGTTAGCACCAAGTAAGGTTCACCGTAGACTGTCTGTGGTTGACTGTAGCGCCAGCGATGCACTTGATAATCAATCACCGAAGATCCTAACCACGGTGATGCAGCCTCAAAAAGTTGATTGGTAATAACTGCATTATCCGCTTCCCAGTGAGTTTCACTAAACTCAGAATTTGCATGGAGTGTTACCGCGTTACCTTGGGGTGAAATTCCCTTTTTTTGATTGCAAGCAATCCAACTCAGGAGATGTCCATCTAATTGTATACCTCCAGGATTGGGAATCTGGCTTGGTTGTGACAACAGAGCAAGTACTGCTATGCAACGATCATAGACTATCTGTTCTAGTCGATGTTTTGTTTCTGGTGGTAATTGTATTTGCGATCGCTCTAATAATTCTAGAGTTTGAGGTAGGGGTGGCGTTAGTAATAATACATCTGCTGAGAAGGTGTCGTTAGTTTCTGTTTGGACTTGCCAATAATCATCTAGCCATGTAAATTTTATAACTCTTGTATTTGTATGAACATCCAAACTTTCAGCCAAATGATGAGCAATAGCACGGTTGCTACTGATTCCTCGATAGTAAATTTCTCTACTCAAGATGTGATTATTAAGTGACCATTGCTTAACTATTCCTTCTTGAATCCAGCTATTGACTAAAGTTTGAAATCTGGAATTTTGGACAGTAAAATATTGAGCGCCGTAATCAAAAACACCTTCGCCGTATTGAGGATTTTGGATGCGACGAGTTGCCATTCTCCCACCAATCGCCCGACCTTTATCAACTACAGTAACTTGCATGTGGCGATCGCGTAGTACTGTAGCTGCAATTAAACCAGACATACCACCGCCAATCACCAGATAGGAGAGTGTAGAGGCTGTTGAGGTCGTAAACGAAGACATGCGAAATACCTACTCAAGAATATCAGGAGTTGAAGTTTGATTTTCTCACGCTCTCTGTTTTATTTTTTGTTTTTGAAAATCAAAATATCTTATTATTTATCGTGGCAGGCGATCGCTGACGTTCAGACTTCTGATAATTAGCACAGTTAAGTGATAGCAACTAGCATCAGTATAGTTCTTTGCTAATTCATGCACTTCCGTACACTTTCCCAATTTTGCAAAGATTAATATTGATTAGCATCAAACTAACATATACTAAAGTTGCCAATCTCTGAGCAGCAATTCAAATGTCAACAATTTGGTCAGTTGGTGCTATGAATAGCGATCGCCAAATTTGGAGGTAGGACATTGACAAATGCAGCAAACTCGCTCATTGGAGCAAAATTTAACAAGAAGCAAAGTCTAAACCAAACAATCTCTACCGACTTTGCTAACACTACCCCAGCAATTTCTTTAGTTTCTTTAGACCTACCAACTGGTAGACAGGCTTTGACGAGCCAGATTCTACCTAAAACTTTTAATGAGATTCTCCCGACAAAAGTAGATAACACTGATACAAAAACCGAGATAGCCAGCAAAGCTTTATATACTCAACCAAGTGAGCGAATCACTGGTTTTACTTGCCTATCAAATGGGACATTTGTTCTTGTAAGTACAGCATTAACCAAAAACGGAAATTATAGTAAACTGCTATTTTTTGATCGTCGATCTTCTAAATCTAAAAAAATATCAGGATTTAAAAAATCCAATTGTACAATTGAAAGTTTAGTGGCTACAAAAGACGACAAACTAATTGGTATAGCAAGTCTCAATGGAGGTATTCCTCCTTTTGAGATGGTGATTATTAACCCACAAAATGGTAAAGTCTCTACTGATTCTGATTTAGTTTTACCGGAACTACCACCGGATAGACGATTTAGCAATCTTGCACTCAGCCCGGATGAAAAAATTTATGGTACTACTCTCGGTGTGGAAGGTGTTCCAAGATTGATACAGCTAGACCTGGATAATCGGTCTATGATTACCAATAAAGGAAACATCGTCACCTTATCACCATTAACATTTGATAAACAGCCTTTGCACAATGACTTATTAAGTCTTACCTTCTCTCCATCAGGAAAAGCTTATGCGCTTGCTAATCCTAAACATGAAGCAACTAATTCTCTTTTTTCTGTGGATATAGAAACTGGAGAGATGACACCGATGTCAAAGGTTGCAGTCGATAAAATTACCTTTTCTCGAAATTAATTAAGTTCGTAGTCAGGACTTTAGTCCTCAAGAAAAGACTAAAGTACGTCTACTTTGAGAACTGTAGTTTTGTAGGTTGGGTGTAGCGACAGCGAAATCCAACATTATAGTCTGGTTAATGTTGGGTTACACTCCGTTCCACCCAACCTACATAACTGTCCTTTTTGAAAAACTCCTCTCTTCAAGATGGACGAGGTTTAAAGTCCTGACTACAAACTTTTTGCAACGTGAAAGCAATGCTGCAAAGCAGCCGCTACGCGATCGCAAACAAATTAATCCACTTCTCTGAGCTTGCGGGTATTATCTACTAAACTCTGAGCAAACTGATCAAAACGTTGAGCAAGCTTGTCATCTAATAACTTCCCTTCAGGGCTGAAAGCTTTCCAGGCTTGTCCAATAGCAATTTGTTCGGGAATCACCCAGCCGTGTACCCAACGCATAATTATCCTTAAATCATTCAGGGCGTTGCTGTTAGGTTGTCCCCCCAACACACTAATTAATCCTGTAACCTTACCAGACAATTGCTCAAAACTCATCAAATCCAAGGCATTTTTTAAAACACCACTGATACTGCCGTGATATTCTGGGGTTGCCAAAATTAAGCCATCAGCACGACTCACAGCATATTGCAACCTTTGCACATCTGGATAATCTGGATACTCCTGTTCTCCGTTACAAAACGGTAACTGCATTTCCCGTAAATCCAGTATTTCCACTTCTGCACCTAAAGCTTCTACCCGTTGGGCTGCCAAACGTAAAGCTATTTGACTATAAGAGTCTGCCCTTAAACTGCCACCAATGCCAACTATTTTTACCATAATCAATCACTCAGTTGCTAATTAACTTCAATAAAAAGTGACATTAACTGCATACACCACGGTTGAGGAATGCTAGTTATTAACTATGACCAATGTCCTATTCCCACACCCTTACACTCGTATATCTCTTTTGAAGTTAGCTAAACTCCCTTAAGTAAGATATTCTTTGATAAACAAACTCATTACGACTATGAATATATCTTAACTATATGTAACCAAACCTGTCAAATTCCTGTTGAAAACAATATTTTCTGATAAAAGAATTAATAATCCCCAATCCCTATACGGTTTTTACACTTTGCCCAAAAAATACTGGTTTGAGGGTGTAGGGGTGTAGAGGTGTAAGAATTTATGAAACGATGATTATTCCCTTGGTTTTACAGTCACCACTCATTGCTTGATTAAAAACCTACACCCTTACACCCCTATACCCCCACACCCTTTTTCAAGTTGAATCAACGGCACAGAGCAGAAGGTATCCTAATACCTGAATGCAGAGCTACACTAGAGTGAGAAAAGGTTATTTCTACTCTTTCTAAAAGATAAAGCCATAAAAAACCAGCGCTCAGATCATGGCAGCGGACAAAGGGTTATTCTTATGAGAAGTTTTGAAAAAAAGGTGTCAACAAAACAGCGACCGACAAAACGTACAGCTTTGGCAGGGGCGTTGGTAGCCGCTATGATGATGTCGCCAGGATTTGTCGCAGGGACTCCAGCCTTGGCACAAAAAGCAGAGCAGCAGGATAACAACACTCTTACCTATGGCAAACTGCTCCAAAAAATTGAAAATGGAGAAGTCGTCAGGGTAGATTTAGACGAAACCGAAAAAGTAGCAGATGTGTATCTCAAGGGACAGGAGCCAAATGCTCAACCGCAACGTGTAAAACTTTTGGATCAAAACCCAGAATTAATCAATACACTTAAAGCTAATAGAAATGTCCAGTTTGACGAGGTTTCCTCTGCTAACAGTAAAGCTGCTGTTGGTCTTTTGATCAATCTCATGTGGATTTTGCCACTGGTTGCTTTAATGTTGCTCTTCCTCCGCCGCTCTACGAATGCTTCTAGTCAAGCCATGAACTTTGGTAAATCCAGAGCTCGTTTTCAAATGGAGGCAAAAACTGGGATCAAATTCGATGATGTCGCGGGTATTGAAGAAGCAAAAGAAGAACTGCAAGAAGTTGTTACCTTCCTCAAACAACCAGAGAAATTTACTGCTGTTGGCGCACGCATCCCCAAAGGAGTGCTGTTAGTAGGGCCTCCAGGTACTGGTAAAACTTTATTAGCAAAAGCCATTGCTGGGGAAGCAGGCGTTCCCTTCTTTAGCATTTCCGGTTCAGAATTTGTGGAAATGTTTGTTGGTGTCGGTGCGTCTCGTGTCCGTGACTTATTCAAAAAAGCCAAAGATAATGCCCCTTGTTTAATATTTATCGATGAAATTGATGCTGTTGGTAGACAACGGGGTGCTGGTATTGGTGGTGGTAACGACGAGAGAGAGCAAACTCTTAACCAATTGCTGACCGAAATGGATGGTTTTGAGGGCAATACAGGCATTATTATTATTGCTGCTACTAACCGCCCAGACGTTTTGGATGCAGCATTACTCAGACCTGGAAGATTTGACCGTCAGGTAATTGTTGATGCACCAGACAGGAAAGGGCGTTTGGAAATTTTAAAAGTTCACGCTCGTAATAAGAAGGTTGATCCAGCAGTTTCCCTAGAAGTTGTTGCACGCCGCACCCCCGGTTTTACAGGAGCAGATTTAGCTAACCTGTTGAATGAAGCAGCTATTCTCACAGCACGCAGACGCAAAGATTTAATTACACAGATAGAAATTGACGATGCTATTGATAGGCTGACGATTGGGTTAACTCTCAACCCATTGTTAGATAGCAACAAGAAGCGATTGATTGCTTATCACGAGATAGGACACGCTCTGTTGGCTACACTTTTACCCCACGCAGACCCTTTAAATAAAGTCACCATTATTCCTCGTTCTGGTGGAGTCGGTGGTTTCTCTCAGCAAATTCTCAATGAAGAGATGATTGATAGTGGTCTTTACACTCGTGCTTGGATACAAGATAACATTACCATGACACTGGGAGGAAAAGCCTCAGAGGCAGAAGTATTTGGAGAATCTGAAGTTACAGGTGGCGCTAGTAACGATTTGAAAATGGTTGCGAACCTAGCCCGAAAGATGGTGACAATGTATGGGATGTCTGACTTGGGACTAGTAGCTTTAGAAACTCAAAATAGTGATGTCTTCTTGGGTAGAGATTGGGTCAGCCGCAACGAATATTCCGAAGAAATGGCCACCAAAATTGATAGACAAGTGCGAGAAATGGCTATTTCTTGTTACCAAGAAGCCCGGAAAATTATCCGTGAAAACCGCGCATTAGTAGACCGTCTTGTAGACTTGTTAGTAGAACAGGAAACCATAGAAGGAGAGCAGTTCCGCAAAATTGTTGCTGAGTATACTCAGTTACCTGAAAAGCAACAGTTAGTAGTTAGTGGGTAGAGCATACAGAATACGGGCGCATGGCTATGCGCCCGTATATTAAAAGAATATTAAGTTATCGATCTGGATATATTTTGCTTTACCCAATGTCGATGGCATAATTGGGAAAGCCTGGGAAATGCTTTTTTGGCTTTGTTTGTTAAGCAGTTTGGCATCCGATGCCAAAAATGCGATCGCATATTTTGTACTACATCGGGATCTTGGGTTTGTCCTTGCTCTAAAGAACTTTCTAACTTTTCTGCTATCTGAAATATTGTCCGTCTTCTGGCCATAAACCTAATTGAAAGCAGCATTTATTACAGCTTAGTCAACACAGCGTTGTAGTAGGTATTGTGTTGGCAGAATATATTTATGTAGATAGTGAGGAAGTTGACCACAATCCACTATTTATACGCTTATCTTCATTGCTGTATTGAGAAAATTCTCCCTCAATTTTTGATTGAGTGCAAATCCGGTTTTGTTCTGCTACATCTTTATACCATATACCATTCCCTGTTCCCTTTTACCTCACAAACTTCAAACTTTCTATATTCTTGCTAAACAGGTCAGTAAAAATACTAGCAACGTTGCGTTTGCGAAGTTTGATATTGGTATTGACTGACATCCCTGATTGGAGATTGATTTGGCGATCGCTAATCATTAAATACTGTTGTTCAAGCACGACTTTGGCGGGAAATCTGTAGAAGGGATAAATATTGTCGGGGGGTAGGGCGTCGGAACCAACCCAAACTAGTTTACCTTTGATATCCCCAAATTCACTGTAGGGAAAAGAATCAATTCTGACATCAACTTTCATTCCTTCTTTGACAAAACCGATGTCGCGGTTGGTAATGAAGACTTTAGCAACAAGCGATTGATTGGGAACTATTTTGAGAATTGGCGCTGAAGAGTTAGTGACATAACCAGGATTATGAGCCTGTAAATCGAATACAGTACCCGAAACAGGGGCTTTGAGTTCTTGGTAACGTAGATTTTGCTGGGTTTTGCTGATTTGACTATCAATTTGGGCAATTTGCTGCTCGTTGTCAACAATTGCTTTAGTGAGTTGACTGTCTATTTCTGCAATTCGCTTTTGATTATCAGCAATTTTAGTCAGCACCTCTGTTTGACTGAGAGCGATCGCATTCTTTACCTTTTCATCTGCTTGTGTAATTGCATACTGTAGTCTTTTTTGCTCTTCTAAAAGTCGATCCACATCTGCTTGGCGACTGCGAAATTGCTGTTGCTGCTTGTAATACTGATTTCTACCAATTCCTCCCTCATTTAGCAACACTGTCAAATCTGTAAGAATCGTTTTTTCTATAACTAGTAAATCTTTAGCACTAGCCAATTCAACTTGATTTTGTTTTAACTGCTTTTGCAACTGATCAACTTCTAACTTAGCAGCACTAATGCGCGATCGCACCTCGGCTTCAGCAGACTGTAATCGTGTTTGTTGCTCTGCACTTAACCCTCCACCAGTCGTAGCACCTTGCAATTGCAGCCGATAAAGTTGATTTTCAGCAACCAATTCTGCGCGGTGTTTTGTTAAAAAAGCTTGTTCAGCAGGTAGCGACGCTAGCAGTTGAGAATTAGCAAGAGTTTTACCAGCCATTTGCATTTGGTAAAACCGATTTTCTGCCATCAAAGCAGCGCGAATTTTTCGCAGTGATATTTGTTCAGCGTTATCAACCGTTGGATCGAGAGTCAGCAATAAATCACCTTGTTTTACTTGTTGCCCATCTTTGACTAGAATTTTTTTGGCAACACCCGTAATTGGTGCTTGAACTTCCGTGACAGCTCCTTCTGGTTCGAGTTTACCTTGAGCAGGAATCGCCTCTTCAACCTGTGCCACACAAGCCCAGATTACCCCAGCAGTAGTCATAGTGATTAAAGTCCAAGCTACCGCCCTCGGTAAAATCGATGACTGTCGTAACACCACAGGCTGATCAAAGCGTTTGAGTGTTGGGGGTACATCAAGGGAAGGAGTCGCCAAGGATGTATCGTTGAGAGTCGAAACAGCAGTTTTACCGTTGTTTCCATGACCGTTAGAGTGAGGATGAGAACCGTTGGAGTTATTCATGGAGGTGTGAGGGGTGTAAAGGGTGGGGAGAGATTTCGGGTTTTAAATTAGAATTTTCGGGTTTTAAATTAGAACTTTCGGGTTTTAAATTAGAACTTTCAGGTTTTAAATTAGAACTTTCAGGTTTCAAACTAGAACTTTTGAGTTCAAAACTAGAATTTTCAGGTTTTAAATTAGAACTTTCGGGTTTTAAACTAGAACTTTCGGGTTTTAAACTAGAACTTTCGGGTTTCAAACTAGAACTTTCGAGTTCAAAACTAGAACTTTCAGGTTTCAAACTAGAACTTTCGAGATTGTGAATTGGTTAACCAACAACTAACCCATCTTGTTGTTGATACAAGTGGTAGTAGCGGCCGCGTTGGTTCATGAGTTGGTTGTGGGTACCGCGTTCGGCGACTTTACCTTGGTGCATAAGTACAATTTCATCTGCTTGTTGAATTGTGCTGAGGCGATGGGTGATGATGAACATTGTTCGCCCTTGGAAGGCTTGGATTAAGTTAGTACATACTTGGCGTTCAGTATCGTAGTCAAGAGCGCTGGTTGCTTCGTCCAAAATTAACAACTGGGGATTTTGTAGAATTGTACGAGCGATCGCAATCCGTTGTCTTTGTCCTCCCGATAGTGCGGAACCACGTTCACCGACTCTTGTGTTGTAGCCATTGGGCAAATTCATGATAAAGTCGTGGGCAACAGCAATTTTGGCAGCAGTGATCACTTCTTCGCTGGTTGCTTCCGGATTTGTCAGGGCGATATTTTCTAGAACAGTGCCGTCAAATAACAAAGTATCTTGGGGAATAATGCCAATTTGCGATCGCAGTGAATACAATTCGACTTTACTAATGTCATAACCATCAATGAGAATTCTACCTGCATTGAGTTCATACAAACGTGGTAGCAATTTCATCAACGTACTTTTACCAGAACCACTCATTCCGACAATTCCTACCACCCTTTGAGCCGGAAACACTAAATTAATATTGTCTAATTGCAGTGAACCGCCAGCAGAAAATCGAAACGAAACATTTTCGTAAGTAACAGCACCCTGAATCACAGGCATGGGAATATTATCTTGGTCGATTTGTGTAACTTCCTGCGGCGTATCAACAATATCACTCAGACGTTCTAGAGACAGGGCTGTTTGTTGGAAGTTTTGCCACAATTGCAATAATCGTAACAATGGACTAGTAACATACCCCGCAATAATCCGGAAAGCAATCAACTGACCTAAAGAAAGTTCGCCCTTGAGTACTAAATACGCGCCAACCCACAACACCAATAATCCTGAAAGTTGATTGAGAAAATTACTAGCTGAACTAGCAGCAGTAGAAGTTACTATGGTTTTAAACCCAGATGAAACATAGCGAGCATAATGTTCTTGCCATTGCCAACGGGTACGCAATTCAATATTTTGGGCTTTGACTGTCTGAATTCCAGAAAGTACTTCTACTAAATAAGATTGGGTTTGGGCGTTGCGTTCGGCTTTTTCTCGCAGTTGTCGTCTAACTATCGGTGCTGCAACTAAACTGAGTATGGCAAACAAAGGAATAGTAGACAAAGATACCAGTGTCAACACCCAGCTATAAATCACCATCACAACGATGTAGATTACTGAAAAAACCGAATCCAACACCACAGTCAAAGCTGTACCCGTGAGAAAGGAGCGGATGTTTTCTAGTTCATTTACCCTAGTTGCTAATTCTCCTACCGGATGACGATCAAAGTAACGCAGAGGTAAACGCAGTAAGTGATCAATAATTTCTGAACCCAGAGCTAAGTCAATTCTATTGGTAGCTTCTGCAAATAAATAAGTTCGTAAAGTACCGAGAACCGCTTCAAAGATGGCTGCTAACAGTAAAAATACACCCAACACTTGCAAAGTATCGATACTGTTTTGCACCAAAACCTTATCAATGATTACTTGAATCATCAACGGATTGGCAAGTCCAAACAACTGCACAAAAAACGAAGCGATCAGAACTTCCAATAAAACTGTGCGGTGACGGTTAAGTGAAGGCAAAAACCAACTCAAGCCGAACTTTTGCTGCGGCGTCGCTGAGGTGGCTGTCAGTAATAAAACTTGAGCTTGTTCACCCCAATTTTTCACAAATTCAGTCATTTTTTGACGCACAATACCGCGTTCTGGTACACCCAAAACCACTTGACGATCGCTCGTTTCATAAACCACCGCCATGCTATTTTGCCAATGAATCAACGCAGGTGTCGGTAAACGATTCATTGCATTAGCTGGTACTGTCACCAATTGCGCCTTCAACCCCATAAAATCCGCAATTGACCCACATAATTGTAGAGAAACTGGTTTGCTCGAATCTTTGTGGTTATTGGCGATCGCTCTACGAATATTCTCCTTGCGAAAAGGCATCCCAAAATACTGACTCACCATCTGTAAACAGGCGAGGGTAGCATTACGCCAAGAGTCGCGGATGTGGGGGTATTTTTTATTTTGGGGAGCGGGGATTGGGGAACAGACGCGATTAATCGCGTCTCTACTATTGACCTTTGTACAGACGCGATTAATCGCGTCTGTACTTGACCCTACAAAATAAGCTTTTAAAGTTGGTTCCTCTTCTAACAGGGTCAAGAATTCCTCACTTGGAAGTACAAGACAGAGGGTTTCTTCGTCAGAAGCTATTACTTTTTCACAGGGTATACCCTGCAACAAGCTCCTCCACCCGACTATTTCTCCCGGTTGTAATTTTTGCAATGTTACAGGTATATTGTTGTGGGAGTTATTACCAATTAGCCGCGCCTGTCCTGTATAAATAATTGCTATATATGATGGTAACTCTTGCAGTGGTAGAATAGCTTGTCCCATTCCGTAACGCTGCACTTGCAATTTTTGGCATAATTGCTGCAATTGAACAGGAGATAATTGTTTAAAGGGTGGGATACCTGATAAAAAAGTTTGGATTGCACTAGGAATTTGGGTCATAAAGCGATCACAACTATGTACCTTTGTGCCTTGGAGTCTTGGTGTTGAAAATGAAACCACTAAGACACTAAGACACCAAGAGTCTTAACAGTTATTGAAGGGATTGAATTCTGCAACTTGTTGTCCCAACCATTTGAGAAATAACTCATGGCGCAACTGCCAACGGGTAAGGTCATTTAACTCAACAGGAAGGAGCTTTTCTAACCTGAGAATGACAAACCAATTATCTATAGGTGTGGGTGGTAAAAGTTGTCCTGGCTGAATGACAGTTAAAAATTTAGCCAAAGTCGGGTGGAGTTTACCTAGTTCTACTGGACCAACGATACCTTTAGTGCGGGCTTCTGGCCCCATGGAATATTTAGGAGCAAGTTCCGCAAAAGACTGTTCCTCTGCTTGCAAACGGAAGTATATTTCTTGGGCAATACCACCATCTTTGGTACGAATCACCGAATAAATGACTCGATCAAGTTGGGGTTTACGAATCACAAAGTAAGCATCTAATTCGTTTTTCCAAGTAGCCTGTTTAAACTTTTCTAGTCGTAACGCCCGTGTGACTAATTTGCGGACTTGTTCTGGAGTCATGTTGCGATCGCGTAACCAAGCTTGACGTTCAGCCTCTGTTTTTAAACGTTGCTGTAAGTAAAAACCCTGATAGGCTTTTTCTTCTTCTTCTGGTGTGCAATCAAAGGGTGCGATCGCCTGATCTATGATCATTTCTCGCAACAGTTGTGGCAATAACTGGTAATTTGCCAGCAAAGGAATAATTTCTTCCGCCGTAACTTTTTGTTCGCGAACTTGTAAAATTACGCTCATAATCAGGGGATTGGGGATCGGGGATTGAGGATTGGGGATCGGGGAACGTGGGGTCCCCTCTGGGGATAAGGGACAACGGGGATTGGGGATTAGTTATTTTCCTTTGTCATGATGTCTCCCTGATCCCCGATCCCCTTTCCCTCTTCTTAAGCAAAAGCAAAGTTTGTCTGAGTCAGATTAGTAGCTTGAATTCCGAGTAACACAGCTACATCTTGTCCATAGACACCGATGATGGTGTTATCACCTTCTTGGCGGGTTGTCCAATCGCTACCAAGAGAATCATAGGTAAAGCTGACGTTCGCAAAGCCAATTACATCTTTTTCTGTACTGTTAAAGTCAGTAATTGTATTGGGGTTTGCTGGTAAGTCTGTTTCATCGGTAACAATCCAAAACTGATCGGCTCCTTCACCACCAGTAACAATGTTTTCGCCTCCGCCAATACCAATGTATAACTCGTCGTTACCTGGACCGCCGTTTATGAGATTTTTTGTACCAGCCAAGACGATGTCGTCATCATTTCCTGTGTCAATTTTGTTACCACTGCCAAATATACTGACATCAACGATGTCATTGCCATCTCCGGTAAACAGGTATTGATTATCTCCAAAGAATAAATCTGGATAGAGAGCAGCATTATCGGAATTCGGATCGTAGAGATAATCATCAAAATAATCATCTTCTGGTGTACCGTAGATGGTTGATTTGGGTGTTCCTAAACGCGGATCAAGATCAAGGGGATTAGATAACTCCAATACAATAAATTCATTGTTGTCTGGTTGAGATGCGTTGCGGGTGGCGTTGAATGGATAGTTGTTGTCATTAGCCAGCAAAATGGTATTTTTGTCCAGAACCAAAATATCTTCAATAGTCTGGAAGGGGAAAGTAAAGACGTTGCTACCATCACTATTGAGATCATTAGGATCAGCAATGTTTAGTAAATCAACTACTTCTTCTTTGTAGAGATAACCCTGTGGGTTAGTTTGGGAAATATCGACTTTGAAGACTTTCTTAAACTTCGCATCGTCTCCCGACAAATTATCTCGTTCAATGATCAGGAATTCGTGGTCGTTGATGGGAGTTGCATCGCCGATCGCATGGCTAGGATCGCTTAATTGATAGTAACCAACCAAATCATTGCTAAAGGTTTTAGTTGCAACATCAAATTTGTAAACACGTAAGGCGTCGGTGGGGTCGCCTGCAACGTATCCTTCTAAAATTGGGTAGAGTGTCTTGTGATCAGGACTGTAACTGATGGCTTCAAAGCCACGTGAACCTGACAAATTAGCGATCGCTTCGTTGTTTTCTACTCCTGGATTCTGGGGAGAAGCAACATAATCTGCAATAATTTTGTCTCTTGCAATCACTCCATCATCGGCAAAATCAGTGAAGTAGCCATCTACCCCTAACCGAATAAACTGCTCATATTCTAGTTGTGGATTACCTTTGTAGTCGGGTGAGAGATAATATGCATCGCTACGGAAGGTATACGGATGTACTAACAACCCTGCTTGATGAGCATCGTAGACTAGGGTAGTTGGTTCCTGTAAATATCTATCGGCGTCACTAATTTGTCCATCGCCGTTAATATCGTCTGGTTGACCATCACCATTTTGATCAACGGTTTTAGCTGGTACAATCAGTCGCTTACTGGGACCGATGCCTTCAGCATAGGTAGCAATTTCTGTCAAGCCATCGGGAGTAATTAGATCGGCGTAGGTTTTACCAATTCCCTGATATATATAGTCGTAGGGAGAACCACTGCCATCTATTAACTGCACTAAGGGAATATCAATCCCAGCATCGGGCATAATCTCGTTTTCTAGTTCAACGAGATTAGAAACTTCAAAAGATTGAATGAAAATCCGGTCAGGATCGACAAAATTATTGGCAATTAGGGTATCAATTAAAATTTGGGAGGTATCGTAATTGATGGGAGTACCATCTAAAAACTTGCCTTCTTGAGCAAAGTAAGTGGGGTGTTTGGTTTCGGGATAGATACCCAGTTTTATCCCGGTTTCGGCTTCGTACTCTTTGATGAAGTTGATGTATTCTTCCAGTGTGGGGATTTGGAAGTAACCATCATATTTAGCACTTTCAGGGCGGATGTTGGGAATACGTTCTACAGCGCGCAGTTCTTTAATTTCAGCCAGTGTGAAGTCTTCTGCAAACCAGCCTGTGATGCTTTGTCCATCTAATACTTTAGTCGTTAGGCGATCGCTAAATTTTTCAAAGTTAGCAACGTTGGTTGTGGCTTCGAGAATAACAGGCTTGCCGTTATCATCATAAATAATGTTGCCGTTTGCATCCGTCTTCACACTCGCCAACACTGGTTCGTGACGGACAATCAAAACTCCATCTTTGGTGACGACCAAATCTGGTTCCAGAAAATCAGCCCCAAATTCAGCGCCCAAATTATTAGAAGCAACTAAATTTCCGCCTAAATCGCCAATTGTATGTTCTGGACGAATTCCCGGCGCACCACCACGATGACCAATGACAATTGGATCTTGTCCGTTGAGAGTGTTAACTGGGTAAATATTGGGGGTAGAAACAGGCGCATCAATCAACACGCCATTACTATCAAAATGTAAGAGATAGGGACCGAATTCTTCACCAATCCAAATTGTGCCGTCTTCAGCTAGAACGATAGACTCAGGATCGAAGTCAGCTCCTGTCAAGAAGCGGTCTGGTGAGTTTTCGTTGACAATTTGCCAAGAAATTAGGTTATTAGGATCGGATAATTGGATATAGTCAGTCCACTGTGCATTGCCACTACCACTGTCTACCGTTTTGAAATCTGGATCGATCTTGTAGATCCGCAGTAGATAATCAGCACTATTTGTCTGACCACCAAAACCGTTATCTGACAAAAACCAGTAGCTATCGGAGTCAGCAAACTGCACTCCACTAAAACCTTGTACAGGTTGTCCTGGAAATGGGCCAGTACGCTTGTTACTGGAAATGACTTTGCCATTTCCATCATTTTGACCCGATGGTGGCCCGTCGGCATAGGTATCAGCGGGTAGTGAAGAATATTTGACTAGAGAAGCTTTTGTCATAGTTAAATCTGCCCATACTAAACTGTGATCTGAAGAAGGCGTGGTATTTGCATTTTGGCGATCGCCCACTAGCCGATAAAGTGGATCGTTAGTGGTAGGCCAGAATACTTTGGCATCCTGAATTGCTAAGTTTTTAGAAGGTAAAACGTAGTCAGCACGAATGTTTCCAGGATTATTGTCATTGAAATCTGCTGTGTCATACGCTGGATCACTGATGTGAGTGGTATTCTTTCCACCATCCAGCAGTGCTTGTTCAGAACCACCCTGGCTGTTTGGTGTGACACCAGTATTGACATACCTATTTTCTAGTAACTGCCGAATCGCATAGTTATAACTGTCTCCGTCATTAGGATCGGCATTTTGGTCGCCCAGAATCACGAAGGCTGCTTGTTTTGTCAGTCCTCCATAATTGCCGTTGTCGTCATAGATATAATCGCCTGCTCCAGGAGTGATATAGTCTGACCACAAGCGAATCTCATCATGGTTACGCTTGCCATTGCGGTCTTCTTGTCCATCGAATACAGGCGGTGTGGGATGACTGACTAATGCGTGAATAATCTGACCATTGACCTCGATTGGCACATCCCAATGACTCTTGGAAGATAGCCTTACTACTTCTTGCTCTTGTTGAGAGTACCAGGGAGTGTCAGAATCAGGAAGTGCGATCGTTGATAGCAAAGAATCGGGCATATCTTTCCACAAAAAATTCTGGAAAGTACGCACATTATCTGTATCAATTGGATACTTAGACAGCAAGAGCATTCCAAACTGACCAGGAAAATTACCGAAGCCAAAGGCATCGTCTCCGTATCCACTTTCACCTGGTGTGGTTACAATCTTGCCATCATTGTTCAAATCATAGCCAGAACTAATACCTGTATTAGAAGGAGCAATATAGAAATAGGGATATTCAACGGGGTCTGCTCCATTTTGACTGACTTCCAGATAGTTCTTGCGAAATAAATCAACTGCTTTAGTTGGGTCATCTGCGTAATAATCAAATTCTTGAATACTGATGACATCAGGATTTGTGCGTTGAATAATTTCGGCAATAGCTTGAGCTTGAGAATTGTCTGGCGTAGATAAATCTTCAATCAGCTGCCCTTCTGTATTCCGGTTTAGGGAAGCGTTAAACTGAGCAAAGCGAATTGTATCCTGTGTCATGGTGAATGAATATGTTACTTAATTTCACTCAAATACTTATGTGTGGTTGGAGCAAGAATAATTTATAGAAAAACTGCAATATATTCTCTAGATAAAAATAATAAGTAGAATATCTTTAGCAAAATCGACAACATGAAATTAAATATTTAACAGTAAGTTTACTTAAAATATTCAGCATGTTTTCTCTAAAGTTACTTCAGAATAAATAGAAAAATAAGCAAAAATCTGGGAAGAATATTCCTTTTCAACAAAGTAAAGTTTAGAAATCGAGAGAAAGAATTCTGTATATCTTATTTAATCGCATTTAATGATTTATTTCAGTTTAAAATCGCTGACTTAAAGGATAAGATATTTGTAGGTTAAGTGTCAGGAAATGTTTAATTAACTTTTGATTAATATTGAGTAATTATATTGAAAATTTATGAAGAATAATTACTTATGTGAAGTTTACTTTACAACTTCATGAAAAAAATCCTTGACAGATATAGGTATCCATAACGCACAAAATCAGGTAACAATCAAAATGAGCGATCGCAATCTTATCTGATTTGTGAGAATCGCAAAGCTTAGATCCCCGACTTGTGTAAAAAGTCGGGGATTTTGTCTCTCAGTTTCTGGGCAAGCCTCATCAATTCCAAAGTGTTGTTAGGCTAAGAATGACACTAAATCATCTAGCAATAATGTATAATCCCGAACAATTGAACTACTCTCACGAGACTCAGTATGGATAGATCGCTCATAGATCAGCTCATAGAGACTGTTCACCAAGAGTTAATTCCCAAATTACAGATTGAGAGCATAGATCCCCATGAACCAGTAAAAATCAGCTATCTTCCTTATCCTTGGCAAAAACTGGGAGCAGGAAATTACGCCGCAGTAGTCTACCACCCAGATTACTTAGACTGGGTGGTAAAGATTTATGCACCCGGACGTCCAGGTTTTGAGGAAGAGGTAGAAGTCTACCGTCGTCTGGGTTCTCACCCCGCTTTCTCCGAATGTCTATATGCTACAGAAGGCTTTTTAATCCTGAAGCGGTTACATGGAGTTACCCTTTATGACTCTATCCAACGTGGTCTACGTATCCCCAAGCAAGTTATCAAAGACATCGACGAGGCCCTAGACTATGCACGTCAGCGGGGACTGTATCCTCATGATGTGCATGGGCGTAATGTCATGATGCATCAAGGTAGGGGATTAGTTGTAGATATTTCAGACTTTCTCCATGAAGAAAAATGTTCCAAATGGAACAATCTCAAAAGAGCATACTATTGGTTATATCGTCCCATCTTCTCACCATTGCGGCTCAGGATTCCCTACTTTTTCCTAGATATTATTCGCAAGAGTTATCGACTGTTATCTAAGTTAAAAAAATTTTGCGATCGCATTTTCTATAAAATTTCCAGAAGACACAACCTTGATTGACACTACCCGTTGACATTTACCCCAAAGACTTACCTGCACTACCTCCTGCTGTTTTTTAGTTCCGTCAAACTCACGTATATTTAAGGACTAAAGTCCTGACTACAAACATACTAAGTATCATCAATTCCTGATTGTTCTTCGCTATTTGTGATTTTTTTAACTGCTAAATCGTCTGTTTCTGGTGTAGTTTCATCGTTTAATTTATCAGAAACGATGATAAATTCAGTTTCTCGTTTAGATTTACTATTCCATTGGTCTAAAACATCTTTCACAAAAACTTCTTCCAGCCAAATTTTAGCCACAACAGTGAGCGGTAGAGCTAAAAATAAGCCTAAAAAGCCAAACAAATATGCAAAAAATAGTTGAGCAATTAAAGTAATGGCTGGGAGTAAGGAAACCTGATGTGCCATTACAATTGGCGTGATAAAATTACTTTCGGTTTGTTGAATGAAAAAGTAGAGTCCCAACACAGCCAAAGATTTCCAGGGAGCATCTAAAAGTGCGATCGCCATGGCTGGAATCACACTCAGTGTCGGGCCCAGATTGGGAATCAAGTTTAAGAATCCTGCTAAAACCCCTAAAGCAAGGGCTGCGGGAACACGTAAAATTGATAAGCCGATCACGCTCATCAATCCCACCACAGACATAGCGATAAAAGCGCCTGTAACCCATCCCTCCAAGGAAACTTCGCATCTATCCAAAATTCCATCTACCCGTCGCCGATAAAAAGAAGGAAATAAGCGAATGAATAGCTTGCGATAAGCTTGGGGATCGGCTAAAAACATCCCTGTCAAAACAAGCACTAATAATATTTTGAGAACTACTTCCAAAGAACCAGAAACGACGGCGAAGGAAGTACCAACCGCACGATTAATAAATGGCTGTGCTTGTTGGCTTAAACTATTGATATCGGGAATGAATGGAGTTAACTGGCTAGGAAGGGCTGATCTAATGTGGGAAAACCAAATATTAAAGCGTCCTATACCTCTAGGAACCTGATAGGTAACTTGTTGAAACTGAACGGCAAAAGGTGGGACAATTAGCCAGAAAAAACCAACTATAGCAGCTAGAAAGATACCCACTGACAAGGCTACGGCGAATCCGCGTCTCATCCCGGAGCGTTGAAATCTTCGAGCGAGTCGATTCAAGGTAGTTGCTAATACTATTGCAGCAAACATTAGTAGAAGTACTTCTTTGAGTTGCCACAATATATACACAGACACGAGTATGGCAATTAAGCCGATCCATTGACCTAGATTCACGCCTTAACTCCTGGCAGTTGATAAACTGCTATTTTAGATCAGTTATCAATTACTAACTCTCAGTGAACAGCTAACCTGATAACTGTTAACAGCAGCTAGACTAGCCGATTTTAGCAACATTCGCCTTATAGGGGTAAGCTAGTAGTCTGGCAACCTAAAATTGCTGAGTTCGTAGTGGAGGACTAAAGTCCTTACTACAAACCCACTCATAACTCCTCCTACACCCACCCTTACGGGAATTCTTACACCCCTACACCCTTTTTCAAGTTAGTTAAAAGCATCTTTGATATTATCAACAGTGCGTTCAACAGCATTCTTTGTTTTGTCTACTGCTTTTTGAGTCCGAGCTGCATCTTCTTCTGCTCTTTTGTGAATTCGAGCCGTATCTGTTTTTGCTTTGCGCTCGATAAAACTATCATTATCATCTGTTGCTTGCTCAACACGTTTAGCATTTTTCCTTGCTGTCTGCTCAACTTGATCTGCTGTATCTCGGATGAAACCCTTAGCTCGTCGAGCATCTTCATTGGCTTTCCCTTGCACTTGATCGCCCATGTCTGCTGCCGCGATCAAGTTTACAGCAGGAGCAGCCATTGCTGAGGAGTTCGAGAAAAATGTACTTTGCCAAGTAAAAGCGATCGCTGATACACAAAATAGAGTGGTTGCGAGCAAGCGTCCTACAGTTGCAATAACTTTCATAAAATACTTATGTCCATTAGATTTAGCATCCTCATATTTACTTCATCTAGCTCATCAGCTAAAAGGCTCTTTAGACAGAGCTTTTATCGTCTATTTTTATGAAAAAATTCGCTCTTTCAATAGATTCTAAAATTTTTGAGCAATGTGAAAAGCGGAAATATATGACAACTGAAGACTTCCACCAAATTCATAGTCTATTTTATTCCGCAATCCTGCAAATAAAGCCTCTTTGCTTTGTGGCTCTAATTTGAGGTATGGTGAATAAGTGTTCAAAAGCATCAAATATTCATCAGTTGTATAAGTGACTTCAGACTCAACTTTTCCGGCTACTAAGTTTTTAAATTGTTCAGAATCTGTGATCATTTCGCCCAATTTTCTCAAGATATTTTCTTGAGTTTCTCTATCTTCATATCGATCTAGGGATGGAGCGTGGATTTGATAGACTTCGGATAAACGTTGGTAAACTTGATAGCTCGGCTGAAGTTCTTTGTTCCACAATAAAATTAAGTAGCCATTTTGTTTGAGAGCATTTGCTGCTTTTGGATATCCAACTTCCGACGGTATCCAATGAAAAGAACTCGCTGCTAAGACAGCATCAAATTTTTCTGGTTCTAAGTTCCATTCCTCAAAGGATATATTTTGAATCTCTACATTTGGATACTGTTGACAATTTTGTTGAGCTAACTGATAAAAATCTGAGTTGGGTTCTAAACATAACATCGAGCAACCTAATGGAGCAAATGCAATCGTTGCAGTTGCTGGGCCAGATCCCACCTCTAAAATGTTTGAAGTAGAGGACAGTTGAGCAATGTCTACAACTTGACGAATCAAATCTTCAGGATAATGTGGTCTTGCTTGGTTGTAAGCTTCTGCTGCTGGAGAATACCAATTTTTGCGCTCTTCTAAGTCCTTATTGGAGTAACTAGCGATTATTTCTTTGAGGTTTTTCATAATTTTTTTGTGTGAGCTTTGGTAATTTAAATCGGTAAGTCTTAATATATTTACAGACTTTTTGAGACTGGGTTTTAGTGGAAGAATCAGAAAATTACTTTACCAAACCACTGAATTTATTCGAGTACGAACAGCAGGCGCAGAAGTGCTTATCTCCTATGGCTTGGGATTACTACGCTAGTGGTGCTTGGGATGAAATCACATTGAGGGACAATCACGCGGCTTTTGATAGAATCAAACTTCGTCCGCGTGTGCTAGTCGATGTGAGCGATCGCCATCTGACAACTACGATTTTAGATCAACCTCTGCAAATGCCTCTGTTGATTGCACCGATGGCTTTTCAATGTCTTGCTCATCCAGAGGGAGAATTAGCCACAGCAAAAGCTGCATCGAGTGCGGGTGTGGGTATGGTGTTGAGTACGCTGTCTACCAAGAGTCTTGAAGAAGTTGCTCAGATTTATTATTCAAATCATTCGCAAATTCCCAATCCACCTTTGTGGTTTCAGTTATATATTCATCGCGATCGCCATCTCACCCGTGCTTTAGTAGAACGTGCTTACACAGCAGGTTATCAAGCGCTGTGCGTCACTGTCGATGCACCTGTTCTTGGAAGACGGGAACGAGATACACGTAACCAATTCACCCTACCACCAGATTTGCAACTAGCAAATCTTGTTACCCTCTGCGGACTCAATATTCCTGAAGAACAGGGAGAATCTGGGTTATTTACTTATTTTGCCCAGCAACTTGACCCGGCGGTCACTTGGCGCGATTTAGAATGGTTACAATCTATATCTCCTTTGCCATTGGCAATCAAAGGAATTTTACGCGCTGATGATGCTGTCCGTGCTGTTGAATGTGGCGCTAAAGTCATCATTGTTTCTAATCATGGTGGGCGTCAATTAGATGGTGCGATCGCTTCTTTGGATGCTTTAGCTGAAGTCGTAAAAGCTGTAGATGGACGTGCTGAAGTGATTGTAGACGGAGGTATCCGTAGAGGTACGGATATTCTCAAAGCTTTGGCTTTGGGAGCAAAAGCAGTTTTAGTGGGGCGTCCTGTGTTATGGGGATTAGCCGTAGACAGACAAGCTGGTGTAAATCACGTCATCGAAATTTTACGCGACGAACTCGATTTGGCAATGGCGTTAAGTGGTTGTGCCAAATTGGAAGATATAGATCCTAGTTTAATAAATTTTTAATTTTTAAGCTACATGTGGCAAGCTGGTGTTTTTACTCATACAATCAAAAACAGGCTTAGTTGTATCCAGCACAAGCCCAAATATATTTTCACTGATTTATCGGTTACAAATTAGGCTGAAAAGCGATCGCACTTTCATGATGGTAAACAGAACCAATGATATCGCTTGGCAAGCACGTCAGGGTAGCGTTGCTGCGATTATTCAAGTGTTAAATGAACAATTAGCAAATTCTGGCGTGAGAACCAGAGCAATTTATCATGATGGTGTATTACAAATTTTGTGTGAGGCTGCCACACTAGATAAACTAGAGCAATCTACCTTAGTCAAGCAAATTCAGCAAATTCTTGAATCAATCAAACCGCGTAATATTGGTAGAGTAAATATCAACAGTCGCCTTGTTCAAGAACAGCAATTGTTATGGTTAGAAGAAATTATTCGTGAGTCAGAAAATCAAGTGCTGTGGTCAGAAGAAATCATCTTAGAACAGCCTAACGTTTTTCAGAAGTTAATTAAGAATTACCAAGATAAAAAATCTGAATCAGGAAAACTAAATTTAACTAAACCTCAATTATCTCAGCCGATACCAATTAATAAGAGAACTCATAATTATGCTTGGAATCGGATATTATTTTCTTTAAGTTTAAGTTTATTTTTACTCTTATTAAGTTCAGTAATATATGCAGTGTTAAATGGTAAACTACAAAATCCCTTTATCCCAGAAACAGCTAAATCTTTAATTCCAATCCAAAAATCTCCAAACTCAGAAGACTCATTTGTAATAGCAGTACGCATTGCTAACCAAGCTTCCGATGCAGGTAAAATAGCAAAAACCTCAACTCAATGGTTAGAAATTGCAGCCGACTGGCAAAGGGCTTCTGAGTTAATGGGTAATGTCCCACCTAGCCATAGTCGTTATCAAGAAGCACAAATTCGGACGAAATTGTATAAGAAATATAGTGAAGCGGCGCAGAAAGAAGCTGAGAAAAGTAAATTTTAAGTTGTTTTTGATTGTTAGGTGATATTACATATAGAGATCGTAGAATAAAACCTACCGAAATTAAAACAATCATAATTAATTTTGATGCTGAGATGGCTCAAGCCTTTGAATTTCCTTTGACTTCTGTATTTACCGAATATGTGCTTTGTTACTCTGTATATTATCTAAAATTATTCTGTATAAATGCTGAGGACAACATTTACATAAAAAGTTTAGATTAATTATTCATAACTAAAAGATGTTATGAATAAATTATACATACGGTACATTGACAATTAATCTTTTAAACAAAAGCTATTTTAATTCTGACGAAAATATGGTTCAAAATTTATTTACCTTTGCCTATTTCCAAAACTTTGATTCAGTAATTGATAATTTAGCTAGGCTTGCTCAAGATGAAGATTGGAAATACAAATATACTCCTTT
This sequence comes from Pelatocladus sp. BLCC-F211, assembly GCF_041928655.1. Taxonomy (NCBI): domain Bacteria; kingdom Bacillati; phylum Cyanobacteriota; class Cyanophyceae; order Nostocales; family Hapalosiphonaceae; genus Pelatocladus; species Pelatocladus sp. BLCC-F211. The sequence continues at coordinate 129,836 of NZ_JBHFLM010000057.1, forward strand.
TACTCAAAGAAAGCCGATTTTAAGGAACTATTTAAACTATACTCTTAGGCGATTACAGGAAGAGAATAAAATTAGAGAGCTAACTGATAAATCCTGCTTCAATACAGGATTAGTCACGGAAAATCAAGAAGAAATATTTGCTTTATTTACTCTCAATTTGGGTGGGCAATCAAGATGGAAGTTTGAATATTTTTGTAAGGAAAGTGATTTCAAGCTAAGAAGCTTTAATCCTTTACCTGAAAGAGCTACATATTTCAATGACCCAACTAATTTAGTATACGATCTTCGTTTGGGTGATCCTCGTATTGATTATGATCATATTATGAATAGTACAGAAAATAAATCTCGCTTTCCCGAACCCTATAAATCTATGCCTAACTATCAGCTTCAAGTTGCACTAGAAGGAGCAGTTAGACTTGCTATAAAACGTGTTCTACGTAATTATAAAGCAGCAGTTCCTCAGTTTTTTTGGGATAAAAATGCTATATTAGGTCAACTACAACTTCTTCTTCCACTTTGCATGACTAGTTCATCAAAGGCAGATGTGGCTCTTGTTATTAATAGAACTAATGATGTTTACTCAGGTGAAACAATTCTGACTTTGGATATGGCATACAATAATGCAAGATTGTTAGCAAAACCTGATACTGAGTGGCTACAGCCATAATAGGTAGATTGGGTAGAGCTAAACAAAAGCCTATATTATATTATACTATTTTATCTTCTCCAACTCAAAAAATTATATAAAGACACGATTTTGCCGCATCTCTACCCCATACCTACCTAAACACTGTTCATTTATTATTTCATAACTTTCATTATCCAGCCTCAAAATAATTACGCTGGGTAATAAGTAAGTCGGTGAGAATAAATCAAACTATTTTAAGTAACGTAAAATTATTGAAGTAAGTTCGTAGTGAGGACTTTAGTCCTCAAGAAAGGACTAAAGTCCTTACTACAAACTTTTTGTTATTTGCGCTGTCTTACTTACAACAAAATCGCATCTCTACCCGACACCTACCTAAACACTCATCTCTAACATCCGTTGAATTGGACGCAACGCCGCCATTCGTATCTCTTCAGACATCGTGATTTCCGGCGCACGATTTTTCATTGCCAAATACAATTTTTCCAAAGTATTCAACCGCATAAACGGACATTCATTACAGTTGCAATTATTAATCGGTGGCGCAGGAATAAAATTCTTGTGAGGTGCAGCTTTTTGCATCTGGTGAATAATTCCTGGTTCCGTAGCTACAATAAATTCTTGAGTCGGACTTTGTTGACAATACTTCAGTAAAGCTGCTGTAGAACCAATGAAACTAGCGTGACGTAAAACAGCAGGTTCACATTCTGGGTGTGCGATCGCTTCTGCTTCTGGATGTGCTATTTTCAATTGGACGATTTTCTTTTCTGAAAAAGTTTCATGGACAATACAGCTACCTTGCCATAAAACCAGATCGCGGCCAGTCTGTTCCATCACATAGCGTCCCAAATTCCGATCTGGTGCAAAAATTATCGGTACATCTTTGGGTATCTGCTGCACAATTTTCACAGCATTGGAACTCGTACAAATAATATCGCTCATTGCTTTAATTTCAGCAGAGCAATTTATATAAGAAATTACTAAATGTCCGGGATGTGCTGCTTTAAATTCTGCAAACTCTTTTGGAGGACAGGTATCTGCTAAAGAACAGCCAGCATTTACATCTGGTAACAGCACCATTTTATCGGGATTGAGAATCTTTGCTGTTTCAGCCATGAAGTGAACGCCAGCAAAGACAATCACATCAGCATTGGTGTCAGCTGCTGCTTTAGAAAGTTGGAGAGAATCGCCAATAAAATCTGCAATATCTTGAATATCTGGCTCTTGATAATAATGAGCCAGAATCACCGCATTCAATTCTTTTTTTAAGCTGGCGATCGCCGCAAATAAATCTAATGGTAATGCACCCGGTTGGGTTTGATCTCGTTGAATAAGTGCAGTTGTAAACACAGTTAGGCGTAGCTTTATTTTACAAATAGTTATCTTGTTTAAGTAATTATAGTAGTTTTTACCAAAAATGTAAGGAGGGGTAACACTCCCTTGGTCCGTAACATAAATAAAGCTAGCCTTGAAGCACAAGAGCGAGGATTAACGCCTGAAATATTAGAATCAATAATGATACGCCAATAATTATCTAAGGTATCCAAATTTTCACTACCCTACCCATCAACTGTTGTCCCAACCAAGACGTATTCTGTGAGAGAGTGCGAAGACTTTGTCCGTCAACTTTCCAGCTTTGCTGGGGAGCAAATAATATTAATTCTGCCTTCTCTCCAGGAGCGATCGCACTCAAGTTCTGTTTTAAACATTCCGCCGGACGATGACTCAATGCTTGCCACAATTCTAGGGCGCTAAATTCACCACTTTCTACCAAATGTTGCCACAACAAAGGTAGTGCTAACTCTAAACCTATGGCTCCCGGTGGTGCTTCGGCAAATGCTACTGTTTTTTCTTCGTAGGTGTAGGGAGCGTGATCAATAGCGATCGCATCTATAATCCCTGTGCGTACTGCCTGCCGTAACGCCAATAAATCATTCGGATTACCCAACGGCGGCTCTAGATGCAAGTTAGCATTATAACTCTTAAGTGCTTCTGTGTCAAGTAAAACATGCATCCAAGTGGTGCTAGCGGTGATCGGTAAGCCTTGGTTTTTTGCTGATGCGATCAATTCGACACTACGGGCAGTGGAAACCCGCATAATATGTATTGGCGTCCTCGTTGCAGCTACCAATTCAATCAAAGTGGCGATCGCAGAGGTTTCCGAAGCAGCAGGATTTCCTGGTAAACCAAAGCGGAGTGAGTCTGAACCTTCGCGCATGACTCCGTTAGACTTGAGTTGGCGATCGCAACACCAAAACGCCACAGGCTTTGCCAAAGGCTGGAGATATTCTAATACTCGCCGTACCAGTGCCGTGTTTTCCAAAGGCTGACCATCAGCAAAACCGACTACCCCCACCGCCGCTAAATCTGCCAACTCCGTCATTTGCTTACCAGCAACATCCAGAGTGATCGCGCCCCAGACGTTGAGTTGGGGGAGAGTAGGAAACAAGGGAGAAAAATTGCTTCCTTGTCCTCCTTGTCCTCCTTGTCCTCCTTGTCCTCCTTGTCCCCCTTGTCCCCCGTGTCTCCCCTGTCTTCCATGTCCCCGCATCTTCTCCCAAAACTGCGCCACCACCGCCGGGTGATCGATCACTGGCGATGTGTCGGGTAAGATGCTAATTCTGGTAAAGCCACCAGCCGCAGCTGCTTGTAGTAAAGAAGACAGAGTTTCTCGTTCTTCAAATCCCGGTTCTCCGGAGTGGCTATACAAATCTATCAACCCTGTTCCTAACACTAGTCCACGACAATCTCGGATGTGAGTGTCTGGTGGTACATCAGAAATACTATTAGCTACTGACTGAATATAACCAGCATCAATTAGCACATCAGCTACTTGATCAGTGCCAGAAACCGGGTCAATAATCCGTACTTGTTGTAATAATTCACTTGTCATATCATAACTCTTACAACGCCCCTGCTGCGGTTTGATCTAGCACCCCGCCACTCAAGTGAGTGGTAATATTCATTGCTTGCAACACTGGTACACCATTTAATCCTGAAGGGTAATCAATCACACTGACTGCACCATTACCCTGACGGAAATTCCAGAAATTATCTGCTGATAAACCTAGAATATGGCAAAGCAGAGTTTTATTAGTAGCATCATGAGCAACGACTATGCCAGTTTGGAGTTGGTTTGTCAATGCTTTTTCTACAACAGACTGCCAAGTTGCCACACTACGTTCCCATACCTGTTGTAAATTTTCTCCTGCGGGCATTTGTACTTGATCTGGTACTGTTCGCCAGCGCTGCAACTCTCCGGGAAATTCTTGTTCAATTTCTGATTCTAATTTTCCTTCCCAAAGTCCGTGACTAATTTCTCTCAAACCATCTTGCAATTCTAACTTGATACTCTGGTGATTATTTAAGATAATTTCAGCTGTTTCCTTGGGACGCAGCATCGGGCTGGTGATGGCAAAATCAAGCTCTACATCTTTGAGAAATGCACCAGCTTTTTGTGCTTGTAACCTACCATTATCGTTGAGAGGAACATCAATTTGACCTTGAAATTTCCCTTGGCGGTTCCACTCGGTTTCGCCATGACGAATCAGCAACAAACGCACACCTTGATGGTTTGGTCGCAAAGAAGGGAGAATATCTCCCAAGTGTTGCGTTTGATTCATGGATTCTAGCTGGACTGCATCTCCCAAACCACCCGCAAAATTAAGAACGCTGACGTTGCAGTTAGATTGCTGGAGAGAATGGTAACGAGAGGGAGAAATTCCCAACGCTGTGCTAATTAAAGCTCGATTAATCCCGTTATGTCCTATTATTAATATAGTTTGCCCTTGATGACGGGGCAGGATTTCTTGCCAAAATTGCCGTGCTTGTTCGTACAGAGATAAAATCGGATTATGCTCTCGCCTATTCCCCTGACTATCTTGAACAAGCATCTGTAGTTGATCGGGTGATTCCTTCCAAATACGGTAATCTTCAGGAAACTTCTGCTTCACTTCCTCTACAAGCATTTTTTCCCACAAGCGTAAATCAACCTCAAGCAGTAAATCAGAAGTTTGAGGAACTATAGATTGATCAGAATTATTTTCTCGCGATCGCCAAATGATCTCTGCTGTTTGTTTGGCTCGCTGTAAAGGACTACTATAAATTGCACTGAATGAAATATTACTGAGGGCTTTACCAACTAAATTGGCATCATTACAACCTTTTTCAGTTAATGTAGACGCATCGGTGCGCCCTTGAATACGTTTTTCCGTATTATACGTGCTTTGACCATGACGCACTATGATGACCCTAGTCACTTTTTGCCCTCCTCTCTCTAAAGGACTCATTCTACTGCAAAATGTTTACAGTGTTGAGAGCAAAAAGCCCACTGACTTGAAGGAGGGTAAGGGTGTAAGAGAAAAAACCTCTTTCATTCTTGGTGGTGAAACTTGTTTCATCGGAACTATTAATACCTAAGTTTCAGTGAGTGGGGATTCACCATAAGCCATACCATTCGCCTCAGCGTAACGATGCATAAATCTCATAAATCTTTCCCAATGGTCATCTTGTTCAATTTCGAGTTTGCACTCTACTCTCTGCAACTCATCCCCATCTGCACCACCAAAAATAAATTGTACAGACGAAGGTGTAATCCTGATTTCGCCTTCTTCGTCGGTTAGTACCATGGAATTTAAGGATTGTTTTGTGAAACTATTGAATCCCTCTAAGGCTTTCAACTGGTTAAAGATCATCAAAACAATACGCTTACCAGAACGACCACGTCGCAAACTGACATTACCTAATTCTTCATAAATACCATTAAAAAATTGAATTGTGGGTGTAGTAGATGCCATAACCAATTACCTTTGATAGTTGTAAGGAGGATAATAATACGGCGGCTGATTCATCACTGGTGGTTGATACTGCTGATAATTTGTTGGAGGTAGAGGACTACCGACAGTGTTAGGTAAGGGCGGAGTGATCAGTGGGTATGGTTGATAATTAATTGTGGGTTGAGTAATTGTTGGTAGTGGTGCAGTCGGAGCCGTCACTGGTGGCTGATATCTATTAGTCGGGGTTGGGTTGGGAGTAATACTTGGTGCAGCAGTTGGTGTAGGAGTCGGTGCAGGAGTTTGGACGCTGGGGGTAGTTTGGGTAAATTGTTGGTAAGCAGCCTTCGAGATCGAACCAATGAGTTTTTCGGCACTGGGATCGTTATTGGGACGTTTGACCATAACAGCAACTATGTAGCGTTTGCCACTGGGGAGGTCTACCAAACCAGCATCTGCTAACATAGTGCCAATATCACCTGTTTTGTGGGCAATAGTTGCACCTTGTCCCAACCCTGTTGGTAACAGTTGGTTTCTGACAGTATTACGCATAATTCCCAGGATGCGATCGCGCGATGTCATATTCAACAAATTACCTTGACTGACCATCGCCATCAAATTTCCCAATTCTTTAGGACTAGTTGTGTTTGTCCCATCTAAGTCAGGTAGTTGATTGCGAATGACTGTAGTATTTAAACCCCAACTCCGAAAACGCTGATTTAAAGCTTCAATACCACCCATCCGGGCTATTAACATATTGGTTGCTGTATTATCGCTGATTGTCATCATTTTATTCGCGACTTCCAGCGCCTTAAATTGGGTTCCGGCTGGTTTATACCGCATATCTCCAGAACCAAGAACCATCATTTCTTTTTCCATAGTCAGCATTTCATCCAGGCGGATTTTACCTGCATCAACATCCTGGAAGAAAGCTACTAAAATTGGGATTTTAATTGTGCTGGCTGAGGGGAAACTAGCAGAAGCATTGATATCTACATAACTACCATTTTCCAAATCCACCACAAATACTCCTGGTGTGAGATTTGGGTTAGCAGACGCCAAGCTTTGCACACTAGTTTTTAAGGAAGTAATTTCCTGTGATAAAGATAAAACAGCAGCAGGTGTGGGAGTGGGGACAGCTTGAATTTGTGCTTGTTCTGACTTGTCAGGTGATGTCTCTGTTGTGGTCATCTGATTAGCAGGGTCTAGGACTGATAATACAGTTCCGACGATCGCACCAATCCCAATTCCAACTATTAATAATCGCAAGGCGTATAGCATGGTTCTAGCCATTGGCTTTAACCTTGTTTTTCGCGATGTTCTGACTTTTTTTGGTAATGCTTGCTTACGCGATCGTACAGTTTTTACTTTGGCATTGCTTGGCTTGTAGGGTGGAATTTGTCCTGGTTTCCCAGGTAAAGGTTTCACAGTTGCCGATACTACTACACCTGGTCGCTTTTTTGCTACACCAACAGGGGTAGCAGTAGGAGTAGCTTTGACACGTGTCAACTTTGTTCCAGTTTGAGCGGGACGTTGTTGTTGGCTAGATACTTTGGCTGGACTGTTTCCCAATTTCTGTACTTTACGGATAGGCTTTTGGCGTCCATTCACTGGCTGAGGTCGTGAGAAACCGGGTAAATTTGTTCTGGTTTCCATAAAATAAATGATGGTGATAGTAAAGTGTATAATCTAGCAATTTAGTAATGAAATTTGAACTAAGTCGGACGGAGTATATCTTTAGTCGCTACAAGAGAAAGACAGAGGTGATTTTTCTGTCGAGTTCAAATAAAAATTTACCCCCAAAATTTACTAGCAAGTAAGTATATATAGACACTAATTTACTTGGAAATACTAACTTGGTGTATTCTCCTCTATTTTGGTTATGTTTTTGTGTTTAGTTTAAGCCATAATTATTAATTGTGGGGTAATTACGTATTTACTACTTAAAAGTCACAATTTTTCATGATTTTTCTGGCTTGAGATCGCCCATTCTAGTTGTCGCAAGATACCTCGTAACATAGCAACCTCATGCTTATATAATTGAGTGCGGTTATAAAGTTGGCGAAACTTTTCCATGCGGCTAACTGCTGTATGGGGATATAAATAACCAATCTTCAGCAGTAGTGATTCTAATTGCTGATAGTATCCTTCCACAATCTCTATAGATGCAATTTCGGAGTCAGATGCATTAGAGGCGGTGACATGGAGAGAGGGAGACGCAGAGAAAGGGGAATTCTCCGCGTCTCCCCTTCTCTGCGTGTCCCCTTCTCCTCGTGTCCCCGTGTCCTCTTTCCCTATGTCTTGACTTAGTGACAATTCATAACAACAAATTGCCACAGATGTAGCTAAATTAAGCGAAGAATAACTAGAACTAGTGGAAATACGGACAAAACGCTGGGCATAGTTTAATTCTTGATTACTTAACCCCCGGTCTTCTCTACCAAAAATCAAGGCTGCGGGTTGTCCTATCTCTTCTAATAACCAGGGTAATGCTGTTTGAGGGTTTTCTAAGGGTGCATCCCAATCATGAACAACACCAGTTGTGGCGATCGCTCTCTTACATCCTTGCAAAGCGGCGGGTAATGTCTCAACTACTACAGCCCCATCTAAAATATCTTGAGCATGAACCGCCATCTGTCTAGCTTGTGTTCCCCAAGGATCACATTGGGGATTTACTAACACCAGCTGATTGAGTCCAAAGTTTTTCATTACCCGTGCTACAGACCCCACATTCAAAGGGCCAGCTGGTTCTACTAATATGATTTTTACTCCAGCTATTGTCATTCGATTTTGGATTTTAGATTACTCTACGAGAAGCCGCTTACGCGTCTATGGATTTTGGATTGATGACAACAAGTATATGTTTTAGAAATCGACCACCGATGGACGCAGATAGATTTTTCGTGATCATTTTAGGCATGTAGAGACGTTGCACTGCAACGTCTCTACTGTAATTTGTACATTTTCAACACTGATTATAAGTCACGCAGCCCTCTGTGTATTCGACGATTGCCACTTATGATCACCACAGTTTGCTTAATTGCACTAACTCGCCACTCTCCCTCGACTTGAATTAGATGATTTTGCTGCGCTCAATCACCCATTGAATAGCTGATGGCTCAGATGTCATGGATCAATTTGAATATAACGACAGGACAAATTTAAGAAAGGCGCTAAAAAACACCTAGCGCCTTTATATCTGTGCAAGAGGTCTATTGCTTCACTACTATGCAATAAGAAAGCACCTCTACTCAAGTATTTTGGACTTTAAACTGTTACTCCTTCTAACTCTTCATCTGTCAACTGATACAAATCCCGTAACTTTTGTAACTTATCCTCGCTAGCTTGCCAAAACCCCCGTCCGTGAGCTTCCAACATCCTACCCACAATGTTTTTAAAGGCTTCCGGGTTAGCTTTTCGCAATTTTTCTGCCATTGCTGGGTCTAAAGCATAAGTATCTGCTGCCTGATCGTATACCCAATCGTCAGTAAAATCTGTAGTGCCGCCCCAACCAATTAATGCCGTCATCCGTTGAGAAACTTCAAAAGCACCACCAGAACCTTGATTAACCATTGCTTCCGCCCATTTGGGGTTTAACAACTTCGTGCGATACTCCATCCGCAACAAATCATCTAACTTGCGGGGTGTGGTATCTTTCGAGAAACTTTCTACAAAACTAGCAGTTACTTTCTTCCCACCAATTTTTTCAGCTGCCTTTTTCAAGCCACCCGTATTAGCATAATATTCCTGAATATCGGTTAAACCATATTCTACCGAATCAATTTCTTGCACAATGCGATCGCTCGTTTTTAATAGCTGTGTTAGTACTTCCGGTCTTGCTTGACCCCGATCTTGTCTACCATAACTAAACACATTGCGACTTTGCCAAGTATTTCCCAACTCCTCGCCAGATTCCCAGTTACCATCAGTCACACGCTCATTTACCATTGAACCAAAATCACCCGCAGGGTTAGAAAATAACCTGGCTGATGCATTTTCCACACCCTGTGCTTGCAAAGCTAAAGCATGTTTTCTAATAAAATTCTGGTCTTCCGTTTCCTCAGACTCAGCCGCCCGTTGAAATAAATCATCCAACAATTCAATCACATTCACAAAACTATCGCGGAAAATTCCCGACAAATTCCCCAACACATCAATTCGGGGATGTCCCACCTGTGCTAAAGGCTTTAACTCATAACGTACAATTCGCCCTGTACCCTCTTTGACAGGTTCCGCCCCTACCAACTCTAAAAGAATCCCCAGAGACTCACCCTTAGTTTTAATCGCATCCAAACCCCACAACATCACCGCCACAGTCTCCGGATACTTACCATGTTCCTCTAAATGCTGGGCAATAATTTGTTGAGCGATTTCCCTTCCCCTCTCATACGCCGCCGGAGATGGCATTCTGTAGGGGTCTAAAGCATGAATATTCCTTCCCGTCGGTAACACACCAGGCCCATCCCGCAACAAATCACCACCAGGCGCAGGCGGAATATACTCCCCATTCAAACCCCGCAACAAATTCGTCAACTCATCAGTACTTTTTTCTAATAAATCTCTAACTTCTAATTCCTCTTCTTCGCGTTTTCGTGGTTCGTTCCCAAAATACGCCTCCAAATACGCCGCCATCTCCTCTTCATCCGGCGCTTCCCCCAAGGTATGCAACCCAGAAGAAAACAACCTACTCTCCAAAACTTGCAAATACTCGTACAACTTCACCAGATAATCATTAAAAGCATGAGCGCTAAACATCCGCACATTCTCTGGCGTAAAAGGAATTCCCAAACGTTTTGCATCCTCAAACGGACAATCTGCATCTAAACCAGTATCAACAACCTTTTTACAAATCGCTTCCTTGAGAGCATAATTCTTCTGTGGATCTTCGCGATATTCTGCAATCAAATCCCGTAAAATCACCAATTCTTTATACAAACCCGCACGACCATAGGGCGGTACATTGTGAGAAATTAACACTCCATAACCACGACGCTTCGCCAAAATCGATTCAGAAGGGTTATTTGCTGCATATATATATAGATTGGGCAAATCTCCCAGCAAAATATCTGACCAAGAATAACCCGTATTACCCAAAGGTGAACCAGGCAACCATTCCACCGTACCATGCATACCAAAATGAACTACAGCATCAGCCTGGAACTCATTTTGCAACCATTTATAGAAAGCAGCATACTGAGGATGAGGTGTTAAATCTCGCTCAAACATTAACCGCATCGGATCACCTTGTATTCCCAAGGGTGGTTGAACACCAATCCAAATATTCCCTAGTTGCACACCGCCAATATGGAATTCATCCCCAGAGGTTTTAATCCCAGTACCCGTAAGAGATTTCCATTGCTTTTCTATCCGGGAAGTACGGAGATATCCCAACCATTTTTCCAGGGTTTTGGCATTAACAGACGCGGGGAGATTCTGACGCGGGGACACTGGAAAAGTTTCTCTATCCCCTTCACCGCGTCTATCCCTTGCCATCTCATCAAAAGCCTCATCGGCTTCTTTGACTTGCTGAATCAACTCTTCTCCATCAACTGGCAAATCTCCGACGTTGTAACCTTGCTCTTTAAGTGCCTCTAGGAATTTCAGGAGACTACGAGGTACATTCAATAATGCAGCAGTTCCCACTGCACCGTAACCAGGTGGAAATCCATAAAGAATAATGGCAATTTTTCTGGCAGATGCTAGAGTTTGTCGCAGATGAATCCAGTTTTTGATTCTGCCAATTAAACGTTGTACTCGTTCGGGAACCAAATAGATATTTTCTCCCACCAAACCGCCAAGAGGAACAACGTCGATCGCACCATCTAATTCTGGCAAAGCGTATAAAACTACACTTTGTAGACCTCCGATACCTTGGCGTGTCCAAGAATAAATATCCTGAATTAACAGAGGTGCAGCAACTATATACGGAACATTCTTGGCAGTCAGAATGCGTTTTGCTACCTCTACTTGCCGTCCTGCTTCCATTGAACCCGCAGGGCCACCCACCAAAGGAAAACCAATCGTCGAGACGATCGCATCTACTTTTACTGCTTCCCCAGACAAAGATGGAGTTGCGACGTTACCCTGTTGGCGTTGCTGAGTTTCGTAATCACTTGTTATCCAGTCACGAACCGCAACATGTCCTTCCACACCGTTGATAAATATAGGTAAAGGAATTAATCCAGCTGCATCAAAACGGCGAATGAGTTGATTGATGTAGGGTTGTTTGGTGATCACATGCTTACGATAAAGCAAAATTCCCACTACAGGAAGATGGGGCGAAACTCCTCCCCCTTGTCTCTTGCAATACCATTCCAAATACTCACGCGGTGATTCAAAATATCCCTGATAATCGGGGTGAAGCAATCCCATGTTCGGGGTTTCAATGGGTGGGGGAATGTCACCAACTTTTAACCCCAAGTATTTTTCTGCTAATGTCCAAAATAAAGCTGCGACGTTTTCCGGCCCACCTGCGTTCCAGTAACCATAGATAATTAGCCAGTTGCGTAAGTCTTGGACTTTTTGTACTGGCACGAACTTTAACAGCTTTGGCCCGATTTTTAAGAAGCTGATATAACCTGCTAATTTATCTTCTTCTCGTCCTTGACTGAATTTATCCAGGATAAATTTTACAGGTTTGGGCATACCTTTGGGTTTGTCACCAATCGCAAACGCACCCAACTTGGTAAAACTCATCAATTCCAATGCAGACTCGAAGACAAGGCGGATGGGAATTTTCGCAATGCGATCGCCCAACCACAACACCTGATCGTAATCAAACAGCAAGCTACCAAAAAATACATCAGCGCCAGCTAGTGCAGCTTCTACTTCTTGACGCTTACTGGTAATGTCGCGATCGCTAAAAACTCTAATATCCAACTCTGGACAACTAGCGATCGCCAGATCAGCCGCTTTGCGATACAAGTCGGCGTTGAAAGATTCAAACCCTGCTACCAAGACGATGCGTTTCATGCCCTTGAGCCACGAAATGTTTCTTCATCTTGATTTTAATCTTGTTTAATCTTGCTCCTGCATATAGGAAAAATAAATGACTCCTATCAGCCTTTTTATGTCAAGTCCTATTGACCTTTTGTAACAATCTTGTTATATTTATTTACATAAAGAAACAAATAAAGGAAAACAAGCTTATGTATACCACAGTTAACGAAGAAGGCATTTTAAATAACTACGCAACTGAACCCAAAATGTACTACGCACAGTACCCTGCAATTTGGGAACAACGTCAATATGTTTTACAGGGTGCAGTTGCAGCTATATTTGTTAGCGTTCTAGTTTTGTTTGCTTTTGCGGTTAGCTAAGATTTTTTGATTTCGGTATCGGTATCTCCCATCGACATATTGATCTCTCCTTATTTCCTCGGTTGAGCGCCGAGATTTTTTTTGAGTATGTATAGATTGATTGGTAAGCTTTAAATTCTTAATCTTTATCTTCCTGGTTTCATACTTAACCAGAGAATAATGTAATGTGCGAAATTTAACTTGCTGTATGAAACATCTCAGAGATAATCCGCTTGCTCTGTACCATCAAGGATGATTGGTCGATAAATATTTAATCAAGTAGTTAAAATAACTTCTTAATTCTGCCGCCGCTTGAGTTGATACTTGATGTGAAGATTCCCAATCATTAATATATTTGGTTCTAATGATTTGAAATGCTTTCACATATGTCTGAATTGCTGGCTGTCGGTGAGTAATAACTTTTTTATACAACAGACGTGGTTCAATTTCATTTTCCATACAGCAGCCAAGTAATTTGATATATTTGCAAATATTTTGGCGAAATTCTTCTGTTTGGGGATGCTGTGAACTCATTAGTTTACTTGTTACTGCTTGTGCTAATTCTAATCGCCGAGACAGTAGCCATCGTCCAGCTTCGATACAAGCTACTCTTTGTGCTTCTATATGAGGAATAGATGCATTCAAATCTTCAATATGTGCCAAAGACTGACGGAGTTTGTCTTGTCTTTTTTGAATTTCACCAGTGTTGATATTAGGTTTAGAAGATAGCTTTTTATGCTCTAACTCATAGATGACATCTTCAACAGCTGGTTTGATAATTTGGTTAATAATATGTGTCTGTTCTTTGAGTACTTCTAGTACTTGATCACGGAGTTCGTAGTTAATGATATTCTCTAAGCGAGAATTTGTACTTTCTTGCAAACAGTCTATCTGCTGTTGCAAGTCCTGAATCACTATATCTTGAAACTCCTCCTTTTCTACCATTCCTTGATATAAGCGTCGTTCTAAAATTTGCACCCTTCGTTCTAATGGGTGAACAGATGTGCTATTTAACCAAGGATTAAAAACAAACTCTGCTAATTCGTGCAAAGTTTTTCCGACTTTGTGCAAAACTCCAATATTTCTTGTATTTTCCCTCATGGGGTTATCCTTACAGAATAACAGTGTGATAGACTACTATACTTTTAAAGTATTGTTAATGACCAATATTTAGTTTCTAGAAATTCTACCGACACTATATAGTAAAGCGCAATTACAACATAAGATACTTTGCAAAGCTAGGCGATCGCTAATTTCAAATCTCCCACTATTTTTATATTTTTCTATAATTTTATATATATTTATTACTTTTGATAGATGCGTTCTATTTAAAAATAATATTTCACTTTATTCAAATTTCCTCCATTTACTTGTAAAAAAAATACTCAGTATTTATTAATGTTAAGAGCGAAAACCGTACATAACATGGGCGCTATTTCTACCTGAAAAATCTGTGTACAGGTCGATAAGATCAAATTGATTATTTAGTCCCCACACTCCCCATCTCCAACCCCGATCTATACACAAAGGAGAAATAATAATGACTTATAATCCTAACAATGAAGAAAACTTGGTTGTTGTGCGAGTCAGTTCTCAAACCGAAGAAATAGTAGAAACGGAAATGGCTGGTGAGACTGACGAAGTTAAGGGTGAAACTAAAGCATTAATTGAAGCCATCAAAAGACGCGCCCAATCTGAGGCTGAATCCGCAGGGACTCTCACCCGTGAAACTTATCTGAATGCGGTACGTCAGGCGCGCCAAGCAATTGAGGGTGATAAACTGATTGAGCGCGATCGCATTGAACATTCTTGGCTAGTGTTGCAGCAGGAAGCAGAGAAAAACTGGCATTTAATCCTCAAACAAGCAGAAGAACTCGGCTCTCGCTGTCAAGATGCTGCTAAAGCCGCTTGGGATGCTTTTAATGCCCCACGTTCTTAAATTGTATTTGGTCTAGTTGCTCAATAATATTAAGTATTTGTTACCCTTTAGGGGCAGGTTAGAACACCTGTCCCTAATTTCGCTAAAAAATTTCATCTTTTTTTAACCGGAATCACAACAATTGCAAATGATGCTAGATAATTAGAAGGTTTGACTTTTACTTATTTGTCTAGCTTGGTAACTCAGAACTAACAACTATGCGAACTTACTATTGCGGCGAACTCCGAACACAACATATTGGAGAAATTGTCACCTTATACGGATGGGTAGACCGTCGCCGCGATCATGGGGGTGTGATATTTTTAGATTTACGCGATCGCTCTGGGATTGTGCAAATTGTCAGTGATCCCCAACGTACCCCAGATTCCTATGAACAAGCGAATGCCTTACGCAATGAGTATGTCATTAAAGTCACAGGTAGGGTGTCGCAACGTCCAGACGAATCTCTTAATAACCGCATACCTACAGGTGAAATTGAAATTTACGCAGAGAACATAGAATTACTCAACGCCGTTCGTAAGCAATTACCCTTTCAGGTTTCTAGCAGCGAGACAGATACGGTACGAGAAGACTTGCGGTTGAAGTATCGTTACTTAGATTTGCGACGCCCCCAAATGACGCGTAATCTGCAATTGCGCTATCAAGTCGTGAAAGCAATGCGTCGCTATTTGGAAGATATAGAAGGTTTTGTAGAAGTTGAAACCCCTATACTTACCCGTTCTACTCCAGAAGGGGCGCGGGATTATTTAGTTCCCAGTCGTGTCAACCCTGGTGAGTGGTTTGCTTTACCCCAATCTCCTCAATTATTTAAACAGTTGTTGATGGTGTCTGGCTTTGACAGATATTATCAAATTGCTCGTTGCTTCCGCGATGAAGATTTGCGTGCTGATAGACAACCAGAATTCACGCAATTGGACATGGAAATGAGTTTCATGTCCCAAGAAGAAATTATCGAACTCAACGAAAAGTTAGTTGGTTATATCTTCAAGACAGTTAAGGGTATTGAATTACAATATCCTTTTCCCCGTCTTACCTACGCTGAAGCGATGGAACGCTACGGTAGTGATAAACCTGACACCCGTTATGCATTGGAATTAGTCAATGTCTCTGATGTCATTAAAGACTGCGGTTTCAAAGTATTTCGGGATGCTGTCACCAGTGGTGGAATTGTCAAAATCCTACCCATTCCCAACGGTAACGAGGCTATTTCTAATGTCCGCATCAAACCAGGTGGCGATTTATTCAAAGAAGCGAGTGAAGCTGGTGCTAAAGGTTTAGCTTACATCCGCGTCAGAGATAACGGAGAAATTGACACTATTGGGGCGATTAAAGATAACCTCACAGAGGAACAAAAACAGGAAATATTGCGTCGCACAGATGCAAAACCCGGTCATTTATTATTATTTGGTGCTGGGGATGGTGCTACTGTTAATAAAACCTTGGATAGATTACGGCAAGTAATTGCTAGGGAGTTTGGACTAATTGATCCTGATAAAATCAATTTACTCTGGATTACAGAATTCCCGATGTTTGAGTGGAATGCAGACGAAAAGCGCCTCGAAGCACTCCACCACCCATTTACCGCACCCCACCCTGATGACTTAGGCGATTTGAAAACAGCACGCGCCCAAGCTTATGATTTAGTATTTAACGGCTTTGAAGTTGGTGGTGGTAGCTTGCGGATTTACCAACGGGAAATTCAACAGCAAGTCTTTGATGCTATCGGACTTTCCAATGAAGAAGCACAAAATAAGTTTGGTTTTCTCTTAGAAGCGTTTGAGTACGGTACACCACCTCATGGCGGTATTGCGTATGGCTTAGATAGATTAGTGATGTTGTTAGCAGCAGAAGAATCTATTCGAGATGTGATGGCGTTTCCGAAGACACAGCAAGCACGTTGCTTACTCACAGATGCGCCTTCGGGTGTAGATGGAAAGCAACTTAAAGAGTTACATGTGACTTCGACTTATAAGCCAAAATCTTGAAGTAAAAGGGAACGGGGAACTCTTAACAGGGAACAGGGGGTAGGATGAAAGGGATGAAATTTTCCTTTATCCCTTCCTCTACCTTGTTGCAAAAGTTACTTTTGCAATCAGTCTAATCTCTTACCTACACCACCTACACCACACCTGTGACTGTACCCTTTCCTGGAATTTGGATACCATTCATATTAATCAGCACATCATTATTGGTGTCAAATGGTTGATTCTGGTCATTGATTGCCAAGTAGCTACTACCTTGCCATTGAAATAATACACCCTCGTTGCTATTTAATGCCTGATCACCTTGGGTTTGTGGGTCTTTATCGTTATAAGCTGATTCAATTGCAGCAGATAAATTGTTCCCTTTTACCAAACCTGCATCGTAGATGTATATTCTTTGGTTTCCTGCGTTTGCGGATGTGGATAATGTGCCATCATTGTTTAACCAGATGCGATCGCCTTGATTTGGATTAGAGTTGGTGATGGGATCGACTGCATCCTGTGATTGAGAAAATCCCTGTTGTTGATTATTGCCGATATAGATAGAGCCATCTCCACTAGGTTCACCTGTGAGAACGTCGTTTTCCAAATCGCCAGAAACCTGATTATCTGATCCTTGAGGGAGGATTTGATCGCTATTTGCATCTGAAGTAGTAACAACAGTGTTATTACCTGTCTCCTCAATGATCGGAGTCGTACTATCAGTGACACCTATAACTTCGCTATTTTGAGGGGAAGCTGAATTTGTTCCCACTTCCAAAGCACCAATATCAGCGATCGCACTACCGTTACCATCGCCATCCTGTGGACGGTTATTACCGCGTTGATCTGTTTTCAAAGTGCTGACGCCATTAAAGATGTTAGAACCAACATCAATCGCCGGACTTGTAGATTTGAGTGTAAAATCACCTTGGGAAGGGTTTACAAATTGTGGATCGTAACCCAAGAGATTTTGCAATTCCCCAACATTTGGATCATTTGATGCCTTGAATTCATAATAATCGTTGTAGTTGTAAACTAGGTTGTGATCAAAAACTACGTTTTCAGATTCAAAGAGGCTATTGGCACGGCGATCAGGTCTTGCGTACATGATATTGTCATAAACACGTACGTTATTTGCTTTGCCCACCGCAATCTCACCACCTGGATCTGTGTTGCGGGCGTTTTCGTAAGTGGTGTTGTTGACGATATCTACATTGGAATAGCGGTAGGCTGAGATCCCAGAGGAGCCGTTGTTATAGACAGTGTTGTTTGCAACTAATGTCTTTCCTGTATAGACTTCACTGATATATTTACCATGTGAATCTTTACCATCTGTGCTATCGAGGATGATACCATTGCCCTCAGCAATTTGGCCCGTCACCATCCACGGGATCAGATTTTGGTTATCATAAACGATATTGTCTTGAATAATGAACTTGTAGTCATTGGTGTTATTGTCTGTGTTGCGGTTGTAAATAACACCTATTCCACTAGTCCCTAGAGGTGAATACCAAGAGTTTCCAGAGACAGTGTTTTTCTCGATCGTAACGTAGTCTGCCTTTTCAGCTGCAATCCCTGTAGCTGTAAAGTTACGGACTTTGTTTTCGCTGATGACAATATGGTGAGAATAACCCTTTTCTTGCTCAAAACCACTGTATGATGGGCTAATGTAAATCCCAGAGCTATTAGTGATCGGGTTGTCGGGGTTATATTGCTCTTGCTTGGCATAGTCTAATGTCACTTCATCCTTGCTACCTTCCAAGTCAAGTCCTTGAATGCGGATGTAGGATGAACCAGCCACATTAATTCCATCACTTCCCTTAACTTTTAACTTAGGTGTGTGTCCTGGGTAGGCTTCGATGGTTATCCAATTGTCCGCTGAACCATTTTTATTCTCAAGCACCATGAGGTCTTTGTTGGGGTCACTCTGGGTGTAAGTCCCATTCATGATGTAGAGTGTATCGCCTGCTTTTAGCTGATCTGCTCCTGTTTGTAGGCTTTTAAACGCAGCTTTTTCACTTAAGCCATCGTTACTATCATTACCTGTCTCAGCAGAAACATAGTAGGTTTTACCCATTCTTAATACTCCTAAGTTGTGTAAGAGGAAATGGTAGTGTCCCTTTGCTAAAAGCCCTGAAGTTGCATTTGATCCGTCATCCAATTTTGGATTTTGGATTACTCTGTCGAGTAGACAGGGAGTGTCTACTTGCACGCCTGTCGCTAACGCGCCTACCAAAGGTAGCCGCACTTCGTGCGTCTATGGATTTTGGATTTTCGATTTATTCCACAGATTTTCCCCGCAAAAACTCTTCATTTCGCTGGGTTTATAGCCAATTGCATCGTGTCTGCATCTATGTGCAGTGGCGATCGCAACCTTGATTACACCCCTAAACCACTATTTTCTGTGGTTATCGAAATGAATTTTTGTTGAAACTTGGTAGACTTTACACCTTTAACTTCAGGTAACTGTAACTAAAGCTGAAAATTCCATTGAGGTAACTCAAATCGCTGTAACAAAGCATAAAATATTACATTTTCAATTGAGCAACTCAATCATGGTAGATGCTTAAATTCTAGCTTTAATTGCAAATGATATTCAAATATTTGAATCTCTAGAGAATATTACACTGATATTTAACTTATTTTCAAGCTATTTGTTAATTTTTTAAGCTGCATAGTGAATCAATCAACTAAATAAAACACACAACCTTCACATCCTTATTCCCATCGCTTCTGTGAACTTGTCCAGAGGTGAGAAGGTTAGGTAAATATATAAATTAAATTCATGTTGTTGTATTCCACAATCTTAAATATTTATGCGTTAGGTTTTGATTAATTCAATAGCCCCTATTCCGTATCTTGCTTAAGATAGAATATAGATGAGTTTGTATATTGCTTTAGGTATAAATTTTTCTACTAGCTTGCATGTATTAAAAAAAACTAAAATTGTGTCAATATGCATCTTCATAAAGAATTGGTATCAAACATATTGTCCATATCAAGATTGAGAGATATTATTCCCCATTTTATTTTACACATCATAATTATTTCACTCATTCATGTCAAAACAAACTCTGTTCTCACTCGATTGGAGCAAGATGTTGTCGTAAGAGAGCATATATTTAATGTTAGTTTTACTTGTCGCTTGCTAAGATGTTTGTCCTAATTTAGGTTTGATATCTTACATATAGACATGAATATACCTAAAGACATAAATGATACTGATTTTAAATCGTATTTTAATAATTTCCGTCGCGATCTTACAAAGCATGAATATACCTAGAGGCATAAATTGTACTGGTTTTAAATAATTCTGTACAAAGTCTTAATTTTTTGGTATACATATGCTGTATACTCCTATATAGAAAGCGAAAACTGTAGAAATTAATGAACAATCAGCTCACTAGGCACTTAAAATGTAATGTAAATCACATTGATAAATGTAATCATAAAAACCTAAGGATATGGGATAGAAATTATCTTAGTTAATAGATAGTATTGATAAATAATTTCAGTAAACCTATTTGAGCAGCACTGCAAGATTATATTTATACCGAGGAGATCAAGGTATTATTTTTTACTTGTAGATGAAGGAAAACGAGTCATGTCTAACCAAAAAATGTATCGATTGATCAACGCACCGACCAAAATTTGTACATTATAATTTTTGACCATTGCAGTTAATTGTTACTGTTTGAGTTGGAAAATCCTCTGGAAATAGGATGATTGTCACCCAGCGAAGGAAAACTCAAAAGAAATAGAATAAATGATTTTGAATTTATGGAGTAGGGCTTCGATGGTCAAATAGGATCTCAGTCCCTCCAACACAGCCATCTTGCTAGATTTTAGATGTTTAGAAATCTCAGGATGACCGAATTACCAGAGAAGTTGTAGCTAAAATTGACCGATCCTGCACAGAACGAGCGTCGTGTTGTCTGGCGATCGCGCATATTTTGGATTAAATTTAAGGGCTGAACAGATAATTATTTTGACACTCTGCGCTCTGAAGAGACGCAGATTCTCGCATCAGATTCAGCAACAACCAAATCCAAATGGGCATTGTCAAGATGCCTCTAGACGCTCAGACCTGCTACCGATGCGATACAGGCGTTGCGGTTACTTATTCACTTTGAGGGCGACTTCCGTTCCGAGTTCACAACGCTCTGCTTCCTGCCATTACTTGCTC